>OMTC01000037.1 GCA_900313845.1 uncultured Prevotellaceae bacterium | reverse complement strand
AAAGGAACTCCAAGCCGATGGACCCCGTGCCACCAAACAAATCGAGTGCCGTCGGTTCCTCGCTGAAATCCACATAGACGTTGGTAAGGATGTTGAACAGTCCTTCCTTGTCAAAGTCCGTCGTAGGACGTGCCTTGAAGGTATGAGGCACATCAAAACGCTTATGCTTGTATTTTCCGCCAATGATACGCATGAGAATGAAAAATGAAGAATGAAGAATGAAGAATAAAAAATTATGAATGAAGAATGTAGAATGAAGAATGAAAATAACTTATTCCATTAGTAGAGTAAAATACATTCTTCATTCTACATTCTTCATTCTTCATTTAATTTAGAATCCGCAAACTAAGAGCGTTTGCAAGTCGTAAGGAATGAGACGATTACCTCGCGTTATTGTGTCTCGGAAATCTTCTGTACGGTCAATCAGCGTTGCACTCTTAATGAAATAGCGGATTTTCTCCACGAGAGGACGACTCCAGTCATTGTCATCCACCACACAAATGGAATCATCCACTTGATCCCAGCCCAATTTCTTCCAGACATTCATGATGAAATACTGGCAATCGCCAATTCCTTGCACTTGGAAAGAATTGATGAAAAGCATCTTGCCTTGGTCGAAGCAATAGAGGTTCATCTCATGGTCGTGCAGATAAACAAACATACGCTTTCCCGAACCAATCAAGCTCTTCTCGCTAAAGAATTCCACTAAGGTGGAAGCTGAAGCATAGAATCGAGCACGAGGGAAATCATCCAGCAGCAACTGATAGACATTGCGGTCGAGTCCAAAGATGATGGCAATCCCCGAACGACGCAACACATTATAGGACACACGCGTCTGCACAGAAGTTGGGAACACGAAATGAAACACGTCATCAATGGTCTCACGGTCGAAGTCCTCTGCAGGTAGCGTCGTGAAATCAGGGGTACTAATCAGCACGTTCACACGCTGGTAGTGTTCCTTCAGCATGGGTTCGGTCAACAAAGCATCCTTCACGTTTGCCGCTAAAGAAATCACAGGACGCACCTTATATACTTTATAGGTGTAAGGTTGCACTTCCGCTGGTGCATATACACAAAAAGAAAGTCCATCCGAACTGATACGGATGGACAAACTCTTATTATTTGTCGTTGGGTTATCTACCATTTAAGTTCTTTTAGTTTCGGAGTTTCAATGCACTTCGTGCTGGTTTGAGGATTCAAGTTTGGCTACGCCGAGCTGAAGGTTCAGGGCGCAAGCGCCGTTTCAGGTTTCAGGTTTCAAGGTTCAATAATCCTTTTAAATCCTTAAAATCCCTGATACCTTTAAATTCTTGATTTACTCCCAGTTACCAGCCATCTTGTTGCCGGCATCCTGAAGGTCACCCACGCGAAGACCGTACCATTCGCCCTTTTCGTCGTCAGCGTTGTCTTCGAAGAGGTCAGCCTTGTTCTTGCTCAGCTTCTTGAGGTCAGCCTTGAGGTTCTTCACACGCTTGTCATCAACGCCATACATATAGTCGTCGAGAGAAGCACGGAATTCAACAAGATTTTCCCATTCGTTTGCTCTGAGGTTGAAAGCATCCTTCTTGCGGAGCTGGATGAGAGCACCTTCGCGGCCGATTGGAACATACTTCATAGAGTCAGGATTAGCGATGCCGAGACGCTCAGCAGCAGATACCCAAACAGTATCACGCTTGATGAGTCCCTGACGTACAGCCTGCACTTCAGTCATACCCGATTCGAGCTGATCATCCGAAAGTTCACCTTCCTTCACGATGTGGTCGATAGCTCTTTCGTTCTTCACCCAGTCGATGAGTGAGTCAATGGTACCGCAGAAGTGTCCGTTTACCATTTTGAACTGCTCTTCAGCACTACGAATCTCCCAAAGGCGGTTCTTTACAAGTTGTTCTCTCTGTGCCTTGATTTCGTCGAAAGCAATGTCACTGTGAATACTCTGGTAGCAAGCCCATGCCAATCCAAGAGTCAGAATTAACAGAATAGCGTTAACAATTGGTCTTTTCATTGTGTATTTTTTATTTTTATTTTGTAATTTCGCAGATGAAATTGAAAAAATATTGTTCTCGATGTCTCTTTCTTTAAGGTTAGATTCACGTGATGAAACAATATTCGGTTGCAAAAATAATAAAAAGGTTTGAAAAGCCGTACTTACAATCGCGTTTTTTTTGCAAAAAGATGATTAAAGACTACCTAAAAGAGCAAATATTGTCGAATTTTGGTCATTCACCAACACAAGACCAAGCAAAAGTGTTAGACTCACTGGCTGAGTTTATCTTCTCTCCGAACGCTCGTGAAGTTTTCCTTTTGCGCGGATATGCAGGAACTGGAAAGACTTCCCTTGTGGGTGCTTTGGTCCACACCCTGGAGCAACTGAAGCGTCCCTGCGTGCTGATGGCACCCACGGGTCGAGCCGCAAAAGTGTTTTCCTTGTATGCCAACCACCCAGCCTTCACCATCCATAAAAGAATCTATCGGCAGAAGTCCATCGACCAGGATTCCATCTTTTCCCTCAACTTCAATATGCTCCGCGATGTGCTGTTCATCGTGGACGAGGCATCCATGATTAGCGACACGGCAGATTCCGCTTTCCTGCGCTCTTCCCTACTCGACGATTTGATTCAATTTGTGTATGCAGGCGACCAAGGTTGTCAACTACTTCTCGTAGGCGATACGGCACAGCTGCCTCCTGTGGGCGATGGTGAAAGTCCTGCACTCCAACCCAGCGTTTTGCGAGGCTATGGCATGACGACTCGCTGCGAGACGCTCACTCAAGTTGTCCGTCAGAAAGACGCCTCGGGCATCCTGTGGAACGCCACCCGTCTGCGTGAGATGATTGATACGGAAAACGTGTTTGTTTTGCCTAAAATCAAATTCAAGGGATTTGCCGACGTGAAGAACATTCCTGGAGATGAACTCATCGACACGATCAGCACATGCTATGCTCGTTTTGGACTCGACGACACGATGGTTGTGACTCGTAGTAACAAACGAGCCATCGTTTATAACAACGGCATCCGCAATCAAATCCTCGGACGAGAGGAAGAAATATCATCGGGCGACTTGCTGATGGTGGCAAAAAACAACTATCATTGGCTCGACAGCAAGGATGGCAACTTCATTGCCAACGGAGATGTGGCAGTCGTCAAGCGAGTGAGAAACTTCCGCGACATGTATGGATTCCACTTCGCCGATTGCGAATTGGCGTTTCCCGACTACGACGATCTATTGGTGGATGCCACTGTCCTGCTCGACACCCTGCATTCCGAGGCTCCAGCTCTCACACGGGAGCAACAGGACAGCCTCTTTACTCGCGTTCTCGAAGACTATGCCGACGTATCCACCAAGAGCGAACGCATGAAGAAGATGAAGGAAGACCCTTATTTCAATGCGCTTCAAGTGAAGTATGCCTATGCCGTCACCTGCCACAAAGCGCAAGGTGGTCAGTGGAGTCAGATTTTCATTGACCAAGGCTATATGACCGAAGAAATGTTAGGACCTGATTATTTCCGTTGGCTCTACACGGCTATTACTCGAGCCACTCACACTGTCCATTTCGTGAATTGGCGCACCAACCAAACATTAGATGCTGAAGAAGACGAGTAGCCCTCATTTTTACCTTTATGAAAGGGGGTTGTCATTCCACTCGAATCCACATGTTTTGCTACGATAAATTACATTTTTTATACTTTGACAACAAAAATGTACAAGTAAGAATGAAATAACCACACAAAAAGAGAAATCAAAACAAAAAAAGTTCTTATATTTGCAGACCAAAATAAAATCGTGCCTATTTTCTATGGATTTTTTATCAAACATTTTTCAAAATATTACTCCAGGCAAGTCCAAAAACATTCACTTAAAAGAAGCTGGAACGCTCCCCAACTTTATAAGCAATGATGATAAATACAAAATTTCATCACTGACGCTCAGCGGAGAAATCAATGGTACTGATTTACGCTTGCTCCGCGATATGGCAGGTTACAACTATTTAGGAGTTCATACGAATGGCACCCTCCATGAGTTAGACATGACGGATGTCAGAATTGTGAAAGGTGGTGATTCTTATGTTCAGATGCATGTTTCGAGCTATTATGTGGAAGCTGACGATGAGATTCCTGAACGTATCTTTCGTAAATGCTATGCGCTCAAGAAGGTGAAATTGCCAAAATCCATCAAAGTGATTCAACCACATGCTTTCGAACGTTGCAAAAATCTTCGCACGATTGAAATTCCTGAAGGTGTGGAACGTCTTGGCGCTCGTTCCTTCCGCTTATGTGAATCTCTGAAATCCATCAAGTTCCCTTCCACATTGAAAGATATTGAAGGAGAGGCTTTTGAGGACATCTATGGTTTGAGCAAAATCATAAGTTTGGCTAAAGAACCGCCAAAGCTCAGTTTCGACACTTTCTTCAATGATGACTATGACAACATCAAGCTCTCTGTCCCTCAAGGTTCCTCACAAAAATACAAGAGGGGGCATTACTGGGCAAAGTTCAAGAAGATGCAGGAGGCTTGATGCAGCACCATAACATATCTAACTACTATAACATACCTAATTGAATGAAGCGGATTTGGAATCTTCCAAATCCGCTTCTTTTTATAATGAAGAATGAAGAGTGAAAAATGAAGAATGAAAATTACTTAACCAATGAGCAGAGTAAAATATATTCTTCATTCGGAGCAAAGCGACCATTCTTCATTCTTCATTTACTACAGTTCTGCCAATTCAATCACCTTGTTGACAGCATCCTTCAAACCGTCAAGATTCTTACCTCCTGCCGTAGCGAAATGAGGTTGTCCACCACCACCACCTTGGATGAGTTTTGCTGCGTCACGAATAATCTTGCCTGCGTGCTTGCCTTCCTTCACTAAGTCATCAGTGAAAGCGACTGTGAGATTTGGTTTTGCTCCACCTGCTGAACCCAACACCACCAACAAACGCTCTGGGAACTGAGCACGAAGTTGGAAAGCGATGTCTTTGGCAGCCTGAGCGTCTGCTGGAATCACACCCGAAATCACCTTCACACCATTCACTTCCTCTGCTTTGCTGATGAGTTCCTTTTTCACTTCCTGAGCTGCCTTTGCCTTGAATTCTTCTACACTCTTCTTCAATTCAGCATTCTCCTCAATGGATTTCTGAATAGCACCAACAAGGTCGGGAGCATTGTTGAAGAAAGCACGAACCTGGAACAAAGTATCTTGGAATTTGTCGAGCATATCCTCCACTGCCTTACCTGTGATTGCCTCTATACGACGCACACCTGCAGCGATAGAACTCTCGGAAGTGATACGAACCATTCCAATCTGTCCTGTTGACTTCACGTGGCATCCACCACAGAACTCAACCGATGTGCCAAACTGAACGACACGCACTCGGTCGCCATACTTCTCACCGAAGAGTGCAATAGCACCTAATTTCTTGGCTTCCTCTATTGGATAATCACGATATTCTGTGAGAGGAATATTCTGACGTATCTTCTCATTTACCAAATGCTCCACTTCACGAATCTGCTCTGGAGTGACCTTCTCAAAGTGTGAGAAGTCGAAGCGCAGATAGTCTGGAGTAACCAGTGAACCCTTCTGCTCCACATGGGTACCCAACACCTGACGGAGTGCCTCATCGAGCAAGTGGGTACAAGAGTGGTTCGCCTCCGTAGCACGACGCTTGTCTATATCCACGCATGCCATGAATTCTGCTTCGGGCTGCTGTGGCAACTTATCAACAATGTGGATGCTGAGGTTGTTCTCTTTCTTCACATCGAGCACGTTGATCGTTTCGTTTTCATTGACGAGCACACCTTGGTCACCCACTTCACCACCCATTTCTGCATAGAAAGGAGTCGTGTCGAGAACCACTTCGTAAGCAGTGCTCTTCTTTGCCTTCACCTCGCGATACTTCAGGATGTGGCAAGTATATTCTGTATAATCATAGCCTACGAACTGGCTCTCACCTTCAGCAAGTACCACCCAGTCGCCAGTCTCCACCTGTGCAGCATTGCGAGCACGGTCCTTCTGCTTCTTCATTTCGGCATTGAAACCTGCCTCATCGACTGTCATACCTTTCTCACGACAAATCAATTCTGTGAGGTCGAGAGGGAAGCCGAATGTATCGAAGAGTGTGAAAGCCTTGTCGCCAGCGATTTCTGTCTTACCAGCTGCTTGGGTCTCTTCCATCACACCACTGAGTAACTTGATGCCGTTTTCAAGTGTGCGAAGGAACGAATCCTCTTCTTCCTTCATCACCTTCATGATGAGGTCTTTCTGTGCAGGAAGTTCTGGGAAGGCATCTCCCATCTCGTTGATGAGCGTAGGCACAAGTTTGTAGATGAATGCTTGCTTCTGTCCAAGGAACGTGTAGCCATAGCGGACTGCACGACGAAGGATTCGACGAATCACGTATCCAGCCTTGGCATTGCTTGGCAACTGACCATCAGCAATGGAGAAAGCAATGGCACGCAAGTGGTCTGCTACCACTCGCATGGCAACATCCGTCTTTTCCTCTGCACCATATTTGATGCCGCACATGTCACTGAGCACCTTGATGATAGGCTGGAACACGTCTGTGTCATAATTGGAATGCTTGCCTTGCAGCGCACGAACCAAACGTTCGAAGCCCATACCTGTGTCAATCACATTCATGGAAAGCTTTTCCAAACTACCATCTGCCTTGCGATTGAACTGCATGAAGACGAGGTTCCAGATTTCTATCACCTGTGGGTCATCCTTATTCACGAGTTCGCGTCCAGGCACCTTTGCCTTTTCCTCAGGCGTACGGGAGTCGAGGTGGATTTCCGAACAAGGGCCACAAGGACCTGTATCTCCCATTTCCCAGAAATTGTCGTGCTTGTTACCATTGATGATGTGGTCGGCAGGCACGTGCTTCAACCAGAACTGAGCCGCTTCGTTGTCGCGTTCGATGTTTTCTTCTGGAGAACCCTCAAACACCGTTACATAAAGGTCATTTGGATCGAGCTTGAGTACATCCACGAGATATTCCCAAGCCATATCGATGGCACCTTCCTTGAAATAGTCACCAAACGACCAGTTGCCGAGCATCTCAAACATGGTGTGGTGGTAAGTGTCATGACCGACTTCTTCCAAGTCGTTGTGCTTACCGCTTACACGCAGACACTTCTGAGAGTCAGCACGGCGACGAGGCTCTGGGTCTGTTGTACCTAAAATAATGTCCTTCCACTGGTTCATACCTGCATTGGTGAACATCAATGTAGGGTCATCCTTGATAACCATTGGCGCACTTGGCACAATGGCATGTCCTTTGCTTTCAAAGAATTTTTTGAAAGACTCACGTATTTCTTTTGCTGTCATATTCTAAATTTGCAAATCCTTTTACCTGTATGAAAAACATCCATACACGCTATTTTTCGAAAAACGGTGCAAAGTTACACATATTTTTCCATTTGACAAGTGAGTATAAACGAAAAAAGAATGTAGATTACTAACCATCAACATTTTCCGAGCGATAGAAGTAAACTACATTCCATTGATTCTTCTTTCTTGAGGCTTTTTCTACAAGCTCAAGTAATAGAAAAGTTTATACCAATTGAATAGGCCAACACTTGGCGACTTGCCACAGAGATTTTTGCGGATAGAACCACGCAACATCTTGCCGAACACATTTACGATGCCACTTGTACCCGTTTTTTTCAAACGATGTACCGTGCGAAGCAGACGAACATTGTCGCCAAACAACGCCTCATGCTTCTTCAAGGTTCGAAGCGCCTCCTCGGTCTTCTCCACGAACACAGGATTCGACTCTATGTCCTCATTCTGCAAAGGATTGTCGATGAAGAAGATTTTGTAACCTTTTTGTTTGATTTGCATGCCAAAGAGCACGTCCTCATAACCATAGTCGGTGAAGGACTCGTCGAATTTCACATCGTCGAACACCTTCTTCTTAATCACAAAGCAAAAAGAAATGAAGCGAGCCTTTGGGTCTGCATTGAGTTTGTCGGCCTTCAGCATCTTTTCCGACCTCACCTCATACTGATAACGCAAATTATTGTTCTTGAGAACCATATCCAACGGGTGCATCATTCCACCACACACCACATCATGGTCTTCAATGGCTTTCATGTAGGCTGAAAGGAAATGAAGATAAACCACCTTTCCATCACAGTCCATAAACATCAAGTTATCGTATTTGGCTTTCTCTGCCAAGAAATTACGAATAGCCGCACGTCCATGATTCTCTTTCAATCTAATATATTGACAATGAGGCATCTTCCCGATTTCTGCATTCTGGCGCTCGGTAGCTGCATTCGTAGAAGCATCATCGGCAACGATAATCTCAAAATCAATCGTAAGATTAATGGCTTGTTCATACAAAGCACGAACAAGTTGAGTGCAATCGTAATTATAGGCAGGTATTAGTATTGATAATGACATATAAATAGCTTAAGTGCACGTTTTTTAAAATCATATTGATTCGAATCGACCCCAAATTTAGTGAATTTTTCTCACACTACTATTTTTTTTCATAAAAAAAAACTTTGCTTGCACTAAACGGGACTCTTTTTTCGTTATTTTTACAATAGAATCATTCAATGGAGCAACTATATGTATCAGAAGGGGCAAAAATTGGACATTCTCATCTGCACCATTGATGCAGGCATCACTCGTGTGCCAAAGGTTCTACTCGAACCGTTGGACACAGTTCGCTATGTTGTGTCGATGCAATACACCGACGAGCGTTTCCTACTCAATGTTCCCGAGGTGTTCAAAACGCGCCCCGACGTGGAACTTTGCTATTTGGAAGGAAGAGGATTGTCACGAAATCGAAACCATGCTTTCCGTAAATCCCAAGCAGACATATTGCTCATTGCCGACGATGACGAACAACTCACTAAAGAAGGCATCGAAAACATCATTACCACCTACGAACAGCAACCAAAGCTCGACATCGGTCTTTTCCAAATGACCGACGAGCAAGGGCATTTCTTCAAAAAATACCCTTCCCTGCAAACTTCCTACAAAGAGGCTGTCAAGCAAGGCTACTACGTTGCATCATGGGAAATGACGATGCGGCGTTCTGTCGTGGAGAAAGGATTACGATTCAATGAGCACTTCGGCTTAGGTTCGGAATTCTTATCTTCAGGTGAAGAAGATGTGTTTCTGAAAGATGCCCTCGATGAAGGATTACAAATTGCCTGCCTGCCCTTCGTCATTGGACAGACAGACCCTCACACCACAGGTGAGCAATTTCTCTCATCCCCAAAAGTACAACGTTCCAAAGGTGCTACCTTTGCCTATTGCTACGGAACTGCCAACGCCTTGTATCGATGCACCAAAGAGGCATTGCACTATCTCGTCTATCACAAAGTCAACCCTTTCCCTCTACTTCTGAACCAATGGGAAGGAATTCGCTTCCTTCAGAAATTAAAAGCCAATCAGGGATTTAGCAAAAAGTGAATCAGGGATTTAAAGGATTTACAAGGATTCTTGAAGCCTGAAACTTGAAACTTGAAACGGCGCTTGCGCCTTAAAACCAGCACGAAGTGCCTTGAAAAGTGAAAAGTGAACAATTAGAACATACAACGAGCAAAGTAACTCCTATCCTTTCTCAGAAGGAGGGGCAAGGAAGCATGCCCATTCTTTCCATCCTCATCCCCACTTACAATTATAATGTTTGTTCTTTGGTTCAC
>OMTC01000059.1 GCA_900313845.1 uncultured Prevotellaceae bacterium | reverse complement strand
TGTTCTCTGTCAGGACCCACGGAAACAATCGTGATAGGTGTTTCGAGTTCCTTCTCAATGAATGCGATATAATCGCTGAATGCTTGAGGGAACTGAGCCTCGGACGTAATCGAGGTGAGGTCCTGTTTCCAGCCTGGCAGTTCCTCGTAAAGAGGAGTGATGCCTTCGCTGATGTCGTAAGGGAAATCACGAGTCACAGTACCGTCCTTCAACTGGTAAGCGGTGCATGCCTTGATGGTTGGGAAGTTGTCGAGCACATCGCTCTTCATCATAATCAACTTCGTCACGCCGCTCACCATGATGGCATAGCGAAGAGCAACAAGGTCAATCCATCCGCAACGACGCTCACGTCCCGTAACTGCTCCGTATTCATGACCAATGGCACGAATCGTAGCACCTGTCTCGTCGAACAATTCCGTTGGGAAAGGACCTGCACCCACGCGAGTGCAATATGCCTTGATAATACCGAACACCTCACCAATCTTATTTGGACCGATGCCCAAACCCGTACAAGCACCTGCACAGATGGTATTGCTCGAAGTGACGAACGGATAAGAACCGAAATCCACGTCGAGCATCGTGCCCTGAGCACCTTCGCAAAGCACAGACTTGCCTTCCTTCAGGAGTTTATTGATTTCGTGTTCCGAGTCCACGAGGTGGAACTGGCGAAGGTATTCGATGCCCTCCATCCATTTCTTTTCCACTTCCGTGATGTCGTAATCGGTATAGTTGAGCGCTTTCAGCATCTCCTCGTGGCGAGCCTTATGAGCGGCATACTTCTCCTCGAAGTTATCGAGAATATCACCTACGCGAAGACCATTGCGCGAAATCTTGTCGGTATATGTAGGGCCAATGCCCTTACCTGTCGTTCCCACCTTGTTCTTACCCTTTGCAGCCTCGTTGGCAGCATCAAGCAAACGGTGAGTAGGCATGATGAGGTGAGCCTTTTTCGAAATGTGAAGACGCTCCTTCAGTGGGTGTCCGCTTTTCTCCAAGTCCTTTGCCTCGTCCATGAAGAGGTCGGGAGCCAATACCACACCATTACCAATAATGTTAACTTTGTCGCCCTGGAAAATACCAGAAGGAATTGAGCGAAGCACATACTTCTGACCTTCGAACTCAAGGGTGTGTCCCGCATTTGGACCACCTTGGAAACGTGCCACTACATCATAGCGAGGTGTCAACACATCCACTACTTTTCCTTTTCCTTCGTCTCCCCACTGGAGACCTAAGAGAACATCTACTTTCATATATCTGTTTTTAGTTATAGATCTTTTTTCTTTGCTTCCTCACGCCTTTTTCGTTGGTTTTCCAACTGGCGCTTCAAGCGGTCCGCCTTCAACTGCTGGCTTTTCTTCTCCTGCAACAGTCGTTGGCGCTCTATCTTCTTCTGTTCACGTGCCAGTCGAGAATTGCAAACCGCACAACTACCATACACGCATACCGTGGCATTGACAGGACGGAAGCGAGGATACTTCGAATCGCGCAGAGCCTCCACCAATGCCGCCGACTTAAACGGGATGGTCTTTCCGCAATGCACACACACCATCTGGAAAAAGCCCTTCTCGCCATAGCATTTCTCATAATGCTGCACATCCTTCTGCGTATGTCGAATCACGAGTCCCAAGGTGATGAAGAGGTCCAGTGTTCTATACAAGGTAGGCAAGGTCACTTGGCATTTCTCCATGAGCGCGTTGCTCAAATCCTCAATGGAAAAAGGTTCGTTGAACCCATAAACAGCCTCAAGAATGGCATAGCGTTCTTGCGTCTTGCGCAGTCCACGACTCTCTATATATTGCGTCAGCACCGCCTTCGCATCGCTTAGAATTCGTTTCGCTTCCTTCTTATCCATTTGCTCTTATGCCAAAAATCGTGCAAAAATATAAAAAATCAGCGAGATTATGAAATAATTAAATAAAAATGAAGAATGAAGAATGAAGAATGAAGAATGAAAATTTCTAAAACTTAAAAAAATTCTTCATTCGGAGCGAAGCGACCATTCTTCATTCTTCATTTCGGCAAAGCCGTCATTCTTCATTTATAAAGGCGAGTGCCTTCATCGCAGCCTTTTGTAACTGCACGTTCTCACTCTGCATTGCCACTGCTGCTTGGTCCTTCAGTTCCTGTTCGGAGCGTTCCGACAACTGATTTCCCCTCAGCAGATGCATCAGCGTGTAGTAGCCCACAATCTGCGTCATGTCCTCCTCTGCAGCAATCCACTGAAACGCCTTTTCCGAAGCATTCGGCATCTTGCAAAACAAGTTCATGGCTGCAATTTGGGCGATTTCAACGGTAGAAATCTGTCTCACCCATATATCTGCCACCTCAGGCAGAAACTCCTTGGGTGGGTAGAGCATCGTGGCGAGAATCCTACATTCCCGCACCGACTCATGCCATAGCATCTGTGCCAATCTCGCCTCGTTTGTTCCTTCCTCAGGCATTGGCAACGTCGGCAGCATCTCCGTCCTGATTTCGTCGAGCAATCCCTTCAATCGTGGTAATTCCACACCGAAATTCACTCGATAATCCGCCGTCAATCCTGCATTCCTCATCGCTGCCGATGCCACCCCATTCATCATGGCACGCAGTTCCTGCTTGATTTGTTTAATTAGAGTATTCATAAAAGCCCCCTCCCTTCCTCCCCGAGGGGAGGAGAATATAGATAGTTGCTAATTGCTTCTCCATCGATATAAGAGTAACTTCAACCCCTCCCCTCGGGGAGGAAGGGAGGGGGCTTTCCTTTAATTATTTATCAATGGTAATGTCTTAAATTCCTTCGAGTATCTCAGCATCTGCTCAGCATATCCTTCGGTGTAGGAAACCTTCACGTCGATAATTTTGCCCTTCGCATCCTTCACTGCCGTATAGACAGGATTGATGAAACCCTTGTAAGGAGCCAGATTCAGTTTCTCGTAGCGTTCCAGCACCTCCTTATGGAGCTGAGGGTCAATCTTCACGGCGTAAGTCTCCACCAAAGCCTGTGCCGCCTTGAAGTCGCCTTCGCTCTTGATACGCTGAATCTCAGCAAGGAGTTTTCCGAAGAGCGTGCGCAACTTCTCGTAGTCGTTCACCTGCACGTAGGTCTTTCCGTTTCGCTTCACGAGTTCCACCACCTTCTCGGCCTTACCCTTCTCGTAGCACCAGTAAGCAATCAATGCACGATTGCGCATGTGTGCCTCCTCGATGTTGTTGCCCAAACTGATTCTCACCAACTGCGTCATCAGTCCGTTCATCATGTAGGAATAATACTGAGCCTTGTAAGCCTCACCATTAGGAGTCAGACCCAGTTCCTGCATCTTCGGGTCAGCCAAGTAATAGAGTCCGAAGAGGTCGGCACGTGCCTCCTCAATCGTCGAACCGTATGCCTTTAGGCTGTCGGGATCGACACCGTCGAGCAGTTTGCCCGAGCCATGTCCGAGACATTCGTGCAAGTCGGTGTGCAGGTCGTCGGTCAAGTCGGCATATTTGTCCATCAAGTCCTTTTCAGCCTTGCCAATCACGAATTCATCGGAAAAACCATTACCTTTGGCAGCCATATTATAAGCTTCCGTGAGGTTGCCGATGGTCACGGATTTCGAACCGTGCTCCTTGCGCACCCAGTCGGAATTTGGAAGATTGATACCGATGGCAGTCGATGGGTAGAGGTCGCCACCAAGGATGGCAGCGGTAATCACCTTCGCACTGATACCCTTCACCTTATCCTTCTTGAAACGTGCATCCACAGGACTATGGTCCTCAAACCATTGTGCATTCTCGCTCAGTGTCTGCGTGCGCTTCGTTGCCTCCAGGTCCTTGAAATTCACAATAGATTCCCACGAGCACTTCAGTCCCAATGGGTCGCCATAGCATTCCGTGAATCCGTTCACGAAATCCACTAATGGTTGCGTGTTCTTTGCCCACAGAATCGTATAGTCGTCGAAGGTGTGGAGGTCGCCTGTTGTGTAGAACTCCACCAGCTTGTCAATCACTGCCTGCTGCTCGGCATCCTCTGCGTAAGGGCGAGCCAGTTTCAGATACTTCACGATTTGCTTCAGCGCACTGCCATAGAGCGTGGAAGTGGTCCATTTCTTCTCCACAATCTTGCCCGTCTTGTCCTTCACCAATCGGGAATTCATACCGTACATCACGGGGTGCGGGTCGCTCAGGTCCTTCATGTCGCCGTAAAACTTCTCAGCTTCTGCCTGAGTCACACCGTCGTAGTAATTGCTGGCAGACGTAAGCACGAGGTCCTGACCCTCAGCCAAGTTCACGCGCTTCTGCATCAGGTCGGGATTAAAGATGACGGGGCAGATGTCCTTCAAATATTGGTCGGCGCCCACACTCTTCGCTGCCTTGCGGAAGAAATCCTCGCTGAAGCCAGGCACGAACTTCTCACAACCATAATGGTGGTGGATACCGTTCGAGAACCACACACGCTTCAGGTACACCTCCATCGCCTTGAAGTCAGCGGAGTTGCGGTCACCCTTGTAGTCGGTATATATTTTCTCCAGTGTGTGGCGGATGCGGAGGTTATACTTTCCGTTCTGGTCGAACAAGATGTCACGCCCCTGCATGGCAGCCAACTGCAGATAATAGATAAATGTCTTTTGCTTGAGCGTCAATTTCTCGAAGTCCTTCACCTCGTAACGAAGCATCTGGAGGTCAGCAAAGCGCTCATCAGTATAATTGAAATGTTGATTTTGAGCAGAAACAGACTCCGCTCCCATCGACATAAATGCAGATAGAATCATGATTTTGATATTTTTCTTCATCACCATAGACTTTTTGACCTTTAACCATTGACCTTAGACCTCAGACATTAGACCTCAGACCTTTGTCCTTAGACCATTGACCTTAGACCTCAGACCTCATCCATTCAATGAGCAACTCTCTTGAACGTCTTTGTCTTGCCGTTATACAGCGTTTGCTTCTCAATCACCAGCTGTCCATCCTTTGGAGAGAGAATCTCACGGCCTTCCACGTCATACAGTTGCACCGTCTTCACCTGAGCACCCTCGCCTTCGATGTCATTGATGGCAGACGAAACCTGATGGAAATAAGCATTTCCATCGTGGATATACACTGGAATCTGGTTATTTGCATCACCACCCTTCATGTAAGGCAATGCCCATCCGTCGAAGAACACGCCCGTTTCAGGGTTCTTCTGCTTGAAAATCAGTCGCAGTGTATAGTCGCCAGCATTGTAGCTGTTCTTCAGCTTGCAAGTGATGCCACCACGGTCGGAAGTGAAAGCCACAAAGCCATACCATGCTTGGAGGAAGAATGTGTTCGAAGTGGAATTCACCGATGCCTCTTCCACGAAATTGCCGTTCTTGTCGAACAAGCCCACGCCATACATATAATCGTTCGAATAAGGGTTCCTGTTATAGACGGAATCGAAATCAATATAGAAGGTGTCGCCACTTCCGCCTACCTTCACGCTCTTCAAATCACCCTTCACTCTTGGTGCATCCATCACGCATGGAGGAATCTGTATGTCGAGCGTATCCACACCCGTAAAGTCTGGCATGATACCGACGATGATACTCTGGTCATCCGAGAACTGATAACCACCACCATCGAGCAGATGAATAGCATAATAACCATCGTATCTGCCACCCCATCCCCAGTTGATGTGAACGAAATCGACTGTGTCGTAACCGTCGCACACGAAAGCATGGCCACCAGCATCACTGCCACCACCCGAAGAGGAAGAAGCAGCCACCTGAACAGGACGACCCGCATTCAGTTCACGCTTGATAATTCTGTTCCATTCCTCCTGACTATTCATATAGTCACGAAGGTAGCGCTTCAAGGTCGAGGACTTGTATCTGAAATATTTGTAATATGCCAAGAGAGAATACTGGTCGTAAGCACCACTCGACTCGCCAAAGCGCATGTGAGTGGCAAGGCCCACCGTATAACACAGTTTGGAAACCTCCTTACCCGCATCCGTCTTCTTGTCGGTTGCCGCGTTATACTTATCCTTCAGCAAGCTCCAGTTGAAAGTACTGTCCTCGAACGTAGCCTTCAAGATGCCGTAGTCGCCCGAGTTGTACTTCATGCTGCCACGTCCCTGCTCAGGCCATTTCCATCGATACATCAGCTGCGACTGAGCCGTGGCAATACAGCCCGTCACACTGTGGTTCTTCGTGTCCTGACCATATTGGTCCTTCACCAAAGGAGTGTACATATTATAAGGTCCCGACTGATTCCACTGACAAGTCAACAGAGGAGACACCACAGGCGTACCTGTAGAGACACCATTCGCATAAAGCGGAGCATCAGCGCGTCCAGCACGCACATCGTTCACATACTCGTCCATCGACAACAAGAACGACTGCAATGCCTCGGGCATACCCTCATCGCTCGAGAAACCGCCATCAAACGAATATCCAATCACCTCGGGAAACCTGTCATCACCCGAAACAATCACAAAGCCCGCGTCATCGGAAGAGTTGAACACATAGAACGAAGGATTCACCGTTTCCGATGCGCCCATCCTTCCCTTGGTCTCAGCCGAAAGTTCGAAAGGAATAGCATCCACGCGCACCTGCTTCTTAGCCTGCAAGAACTTGCGAGCCACAGTCTGTGCTTTTTTCTGTCCGACAGGGTTAGCTTCAACGGAAAGCACCGAACACATCAGTGCCACAAAAAGAATAAAAGAATTTCTCATCAGTTTACCTTTTTACCTAATAATCTATAATTACTAATTTCGTTGCAAATATAGTAATTTTTCTCCACATACCATAATAAACCGTCAATGATTAAATATGTATTACTTAACCACTTAATTTTCTTTCAACCACGAACCTTCAGCTCGGCGTAAGCCAATTTCTCAAATTTTATTCGGAAAGAAATTAGAATAATTAGAATAATTTCTCCAAAAATGGGTGTTGTTTCAAACAAAAAAAATATTATTTCTGAAATAATTATTCTAATTATTCTAATTTCTTTCCTCAAAATAACATCCTAAGTTATTATTATGTCGTAACTAAGCCTTATGCATCAGCAAATACCCGTCCATCCTCAAGAGTGATTTGCAGCTTGGTATATTCGCAGTGGAAATCGTTCTGAAGGCGGTTCAGATAGCGCCGACTCTCCCATTTGCACATAGGCAGGTCGTGAAGAAGATAGTTGCCGCAGCTCTGAGGCTCTGTGGCAGGCACTTTGTCCTGTTCGAGTATCCACTTCAGGCACTCAATGGTCAGGCGACGCATATCTTCAACGCTGTAGTTGCCAGTCATGATAATATACATACCCGTCAGACAGCCCATAGGACCCACATAGACCACGTCCTCCTTCGCTTCTGAGTTGCGGAACCACGTCGCCATGAGATGCTCCATGCTGTGCATCGCAGAAGGTGCCACGGCAGGTTCTTGATTAGGTTCAGTGATGCGAAGGTCGAAAGTCGTGAAGCCTTTGTCAACGCGCGAGACATAGATACCTGGCTTCAGTTTGGTGTGGTCAATCGTAAAACTTTGTATAACTTCCATATACTAATTGATTTTTGAATTTTAATCTCTATCATAAAAACGGAAAGACATCGTATTTATTGCCAGAAAGCTTAGAATATACTGACGTTCTCCTTCGATTCTACTAGACCTTTCCTTCGATTCTACTGAAACGGCGAGCCCTCAACAAAAATACAGCGAACCTTCGCCATCGCAACGCCGAAGGCTCGCCAAGTCGATGACGAACCTTCGGCAACTAGTTAAATCCAAAGGAACGATTCAGTATATCCACACATGCGCTTCAGATAATCCACACATGCGCTGCATCAAAAGCGTGCAACTCATATAGTTCAGGGTACATGAACAAGTGATGCAGGAAGTAAAAAACCGAAGGCGTGTCAGTTAGTTTTGACACGCCCTCGGCTTCTGCTTTCAATCCTTGAGGGTTGTCACCCTACGAGGATTTGGTATTTATTCTCTTATGAATAAACTTGAGATTCAAAAGGGAGAATTAAAGATGAACTGCCTCACCAGCTTTTGTGGTTTTGAGTGTGAGCTGCTTCATCTTCTTAGCCTTCTTTGCCTTCTTGAAATTAGTCACCTTACCGTCCTTGCAAGTCTTCTTGTTCTTGTTGCCCTTTGCCATAGCTCTCTTCTGAGCTGCTGCAAGGCGTGCCTTGGTTGCTTCGTCGGTGATGGTGAAAGTCTCAGTGCCATATTTCAAAGCACCTGCTTCTACGTAGTAAACAATTGCAAAGTAGAAGGTACCTGATTCAGCATCATAGTAGCTCTGTCCATAGTCGGTCTTGCCTGTATAGTCAACGAGGTCGTCAACATATACGTCACCGTAAGATGGATGAGTGTAACCAATGAACTGGTCTTCTACGATAATGCTTCCGTC
>OMTC01000258.1 GCA_900313845.1 uncultured Prevotellaceae bacterium | reverse complement strand
TACTTGTATTCACCAATAGGAGAATTAGCCCAAGAATCGTTTGTTGCTCCAAAGATGAAAATCACATCAGGAGCACCAAGGCGGTTGGTGCGGTTGATGAAGGCACGGTTCGAATAGTCTTCACGATTATAGCCCGTATTGCAAATCGTAGCACCTGAAAAACTGTTGTTCACACAGAGTCGGTAACCATTCTCCTTGATGAAAATATGCCACCAAGTCTGTGTCACTTTCGTTACGTCGTTCATGGGCTGAACGCTTCTGTACCACACATGATTGGTGTCGGGTTCGAGATAGCCCTCATAGGTGGAATAGGAATCGCCGAGGATGGAGACGGAAGGACGATACTGTGCCATCATGGATGCAACCACCAGCATCATGGCAATCAAACTTGTTATTCTTTTCATATAACGATTATTTTTCATGATTAACTTTCAACTCTTAACTCTCCCTTGTATGCATCCAGAATATGGATGACAAGTGGTATGAGATAGAAAATGATACCAAAAACGGTATGCCACGAGAAATTCACTCCACTCACTTCAAAGAGCACGTCGTACATTCGTTCCCCAAACACAAAGTGGAGAGAGCCAATGAATTGGGATGCCATCAAAAGCGTAACGAAATAACTTGCTATCCTTGCGGGAAGATAGACGATGGCACGAATGGTGTCGGAGGAATTGGAGAAAGAGCCCGATGCATAACCGTAGGTCATTCCCACGCACATCAGCACTATCAGCACCAAGGTAAAGAGTCCCATTTCGATGGCTGAACCTTGGTATGTGCCAAAGGCACTGAGCAAAACGGCACCAGGAAGGAAAACCATCAAACCAATCAAGATGAGAATCAGCACCAAAACCACCATAGAGATTTGGAATGCACGTTTTTTCTTCAGCGAGAGGGTTTTATTGATTCGAAAAAGGGAGAGGCACACAGGAAGAAAGCCTGATTCTGTGAGTGTGCTGAGTGTCATCGTTCCCAAAAGCACTTCGATGACGGGCGAATGCTTCACATTCTCGAGTACCATTGCCACCATCCAGCGCAAGCCATCGGCACTCAGCATGTTTTGCATATTGCCCCAAGCATACACACTACCTAACCACGAGAAGATGGCTAAGCAGAGATACAAGATGAATATGATAGATGGGAGACGAGACAATGAATTTACGGATTTAAAGATTTAGAATATAGAAGCCCCCTCCCAGCCTCCCCGAGGGGAGGAGAAAGGTCATCCGGATGACATCGCTTCACGCTTCACACTCTTCATTCCCCCTCGGGGGAAAGAGGGGGACCGACCTTAGACCTTTTTAATCCTCGTCGGCTTCGAGGTTATTGACATCGATGATTCCCAGTTGGAGGGCTTTGGTGACAAGACGAGTGGCATTCACACCTGTTCTTTCATTACTTCGGAACAGACGGTTCACGAGGTCGTTCTGTCGCTTCTCCAATGATTTCACACCGAACGGCATTCCTCGCAATTGAGCAATTTGGTCCTTGGTGTATCCCAATGCCAAATGGCGGAGGAAACGCTCGTCGTATTCGTCTATTTCATAATCCACGATAGCTTCAGAGCGTCGGCTTTCGTTGAGCACAGTCTGACGAAAACGCTGCAGAATCTTCTCAAGAATAGGTTGATTGAACACCATACGCTTGCCGTCCATCACGGCATTCACATCGGATTTTGTGAGCAATTCGCCTGTCTTGAGGATAACACCGTCAGCACCAGCATCGAGCGCATCAACCCACAGTTTCTCGTTCAATATCTCACCTGTGAAAATCAAAACATGTAGTTGTGCATACTGTTTTCTCAACTTTCTACATATTTCCACACCGATGGTGGTGGAGCCTCCAAGCCCCAAATCGAGCAAAACGAGGTCGGGAACATTGTCTTTGATGATGCTCCAGAACTCATCCTCACTCATAGCCGTTCCTATGATTTCGGCTTCTGGTATTTCGTTACGGAAGATTTCCTCGGTACCTTTCAGTTCGAGTTTCACATCTTCCACAATGATAACTTTGAAATGATCCATATAGTTTTATTTTTTCACTTTCAACAACGGAAATATCGGAATTTTTTCGGAAAATCGGAACCTTTAGCTCGACGTAGCCAAATTATGAAAAAACTTTCTTTTCTGTTTTTCCGTTCTTTTCCGTTTTTTCCGTTGTTCCTTTTAATCCTTAAAATCCCTGATTTGTTTTTTCAGGTATAGTGAAACAGATGCAGATGCCCTTGCCCGTTTCTGCAATGGCGGGCTCGGCATTGATGCGGCATCCTCGCCTCACATGCTCATCATGCTCTCTGATGATTTGCTTTGCCACCAGCATCTGAGCACCCGTTAGCGTGTCGGTGGTGCTGTCGTAGCTCATATTTTCGGGATAGAAGAGCGTATGGAACTGCTTGGCAGGCAAATCAACACCATCGAAAGAGACTGCAAACTTAACAAAATCTTCCGACTTGGCAAAATTTAGACGAACTGTTCCATCTTTTTTATATTGCAAAAAGAAAGAAATCAGATGGTCGAACAGATATTCTATCATCGCCTTGTCTGCTACAAGCTGTAAACCATTCGTTCCTTCGCTTTCCAACTGCACGTTGAGTTTCAATTTTTTATTCTGTCGAGCAAGGCTTCGAGTTGCGTACTCAACCAAATCCTCCACCGGCATCACCCTGCGCTTGAAAAGCACCGTTTCCATCTGTCTGCCAGCACAGTTGCTTAGAATCGTGTAGATTTCCTTATAGTAGAGCATCAGTTCCTTCACCTCATGCATCTGCTCGCTGTTCTGCCGCCCACCTTCCTCATCGAGTAGGTTGTTCAGCAACTGCTTGATGCGGTTCGGATAATACATGGTTTCGTGCTTGATGGTCGAAAGGCAGTTGTCGAGCACCATGTTTTGCACATGCACCGCATTTGCTTCATGCTCAGCTCTACGCGACTCATCTTCAGCCATTTCTATTTGAGTTCGAATTCGCTCCATGCGCACTTGTGAGTAGTAGAAATTGATGGCAACATAATTCGCGATGAGTTGGAAAAGCTGATACTCACCCTTTTGCTGAGAACCATCGTGGAGCACCACCGCCATGGCACCAATCAAGTGCTCGTTTTCCTTCCCATCAGGCATCGTCTCTTCATGCTTGAGGCTATGCTCTGATGAATCCGTTTCCTTCATGATTAAAGGAAACACACGCACCTTTCCACTGTCGTAAATCGCCTCCTTCTGCTCCTTCATGCAGAGCTGCATGAACTGAAGCAGGTTGTCTCGCTGAGGGCATGAAGCAGAGAACTGTGTCACTCCATCATTGAGAAGCAATGCAACTCCTTCTGTACGTTTGATTTCATGTAAACCATCCTTGATGATTTGTGCCAACACTGATTCATCCTTCAACGTGAAAATCTTGCGGTTCAGTTCCAATATCTGGCGCAAATTGAAGGTAGGCAGAATGTGGTTGTAGTAGTAGAAAAAGAAATATGCCAGCAGTCCGATGAGCATCAAAATCCCAACGAGTATCAACACCGTTTGTCGGTTCGTATTGGCAGCTTTGATGTCGTTGCAATACT
>OMTC01000193.1 GCA_900313845.1 uncultured Prevotellaceae bacterium | reverse complement strand
TTATTCGCAATGTCCATTCCTTCGTCCTGTGAGAAATAAGTGATACGGCTCATCCAAGTGCCAAAAGTCCACAGTGGAAGCATGGGCGATTTGCCCGTAATATTCGTGTATTCATCGAGTATTTCCTTCGGTTCACCAAAGAAAATGAAGTAGTCCATCGTTTCGTCAGCCATAAACAAACGACTCGCTCCGATATAGCTGGCACCGAAGTCACAAGTCACAGGTGCTGACGTATGCATGAAGATGCCGTAGCCTCGATTACTGAAGAAGAAAGGCACAGGCTTATATTGCCCATCGCTCTCAGGACCTTGCGGGTCTGTGACGAACAAATGCACCTTCTGCCCCACCTTATCCAATTTCGTGAACGATTCTCCACAACCAAAAATATGCTCCCCTGGAGCCTCGGTGAAAACGGGATTGATGCTTCGGCTATTGTCCGAACCACGTTTGATAAAAGAGAATGGAAGCAACTTGATTTGGGAGGAGTCATTATCTATGATATGGCGCGTTTGAGTCAGTATTTTTCCATCTTTATCCTTCACGATAATTCTCCACGGAAACTGCTGAATTTCAACGACACCATATTCGCTTTCATAAACTATTCCTTTAACTGATTTGCGACTTTTCCACGATTTCGTGTCTGTGGCAGGCACTTTTGCCAACATTATGTCGTTGGAATCGTCCATTTTGGGTTCTATAGGAGATGTAAACATCGTGATGCGAACGGTGCGAGGAGACACGAACTTCACTTTCATTTTCAGAGCTGGATCATTGTCATATTCCGTGCTTGGGAAGTCGAGCATCTGCATCTGAATAGGCCAATATCCGTTTACGTTAAACGCTTGACGAGGCGACATCCTGTAGCGTTTCCATTTCACGCTACCCTCCCCTTTTTCCGCGTTGAATTCGACCAAACTGTCCGCTAGGAAATAGGTATTACTGAGGTCATAAAAATCCGTGGACATGTCCTTTTGTCCGTTCATCAGGTACTGAACACCCGCGTTCGTCTGAATTTGCGAAACAGCAGGCAAGGAAGCACAAGCAAGTGCAATCGAGCAAAGTAATTTTCTCATCATATTGATTTTTGATAGTTCACAATTT
Source organism: uncultured Prevotellaceae bacterium (assembly GCA_900313845.1). GTDB lineage: Bacteria > Bacteroidota > Bacteroidia > Bacteroidales > Bacteroidaceae > UBA3839. The sequence continues at coordinate 3,311 of OMTC01000193.1, read as the reverse complement.
TCGACAAATTTAAACGATAAATTTCAGATGCGCAATTCTTTCGCAAAAAAAATGATTACTTTATTATGATAATGTATGATTGGAACGGTATAAAACTGCCATTGGGGATTGACAAAATATTTATAGGGGATTAACTTGAGTTGTTCCCCAATGGCGATGAAGTACGTCCCCAATAACGTAAGAGTGAATCCCCAATAGCGAGGAAGTGAATCCCCAATAGCAAGGAAGTACGTCCCCAATGGGGCTGTAGTCAATCCCCTATCACGTAAAAGTGACTTTATTCCCTCATGGTTAAATTGTAAAGAGAATGTATCAATTTGTTATAATAAATTAAAATATTCTCTAAAAACAATTTCAAATATTTTCTAATTTGAAAAAAATAGTGTTACTTTGTAAGATAATTGATTGAAAAGACGATTATGGGAAAACTGATGAATTTATTGGCGCTCTCCCTTGCCATGCTGTCGCAAACAGCGTTGGCTCAGAATGGAGGGTCGTCGGCATCGAAAAAATGGACTCTCCAAGAATGCTTGGACTATGCTTTGGCGAACAATATCCAGTTGAAGCAAAACCTTATCACCACTCAGACGAACGAACAGAGCGAACTGCAAGCCAAGGCGGCATTGCTGCCCAGTTTGTCGGCTTCCACGAATCAGAATGGATCGTGGCGTCCTTTCTCTCAGTCGTTTGTGAATCTGAATGGCGGTACGCTCACTTCTACCAGCAATGAATTGAACTACAATGGCAGTTATGGACTGAATGCGAGCTGGACTGTTTGGAACGGTGGACGAAATCTGAAAAATGTGGAAAAGAGCAAGCTCACCACAGAAATCTCCGAACTCAACACGGAAAAGACTGCTAATTCTATCCAAGAACAGATTACGCAATATTACGTGCAGATTCTGTATCAAAACGAGGCTGTGAAAGTGAACAAACAAATACTCGAAGCTGCAAAGGTTCAGAGAGACCGTGCTCAGACGATGGTGGAAGTGGGAAGTCTTGCCAAAGTGGATTTAAAGCAACTCGAGGCACAAGTAAGCCAGGATGAATACAATGTGGTGAACGCACAAACCCAATTGGAGAACTATAAATTGCAGTTGAAGAAAATCCTTGAGATTTATGGAACTCAAGATTTCGACGTGGCAATTCCTGATGTGGATGACAATACGGTGATGAGTCCGATTCCAGCTGTGGACGACGTGTATCATTCAGCTCATGAGTCACGTCCTGAAATCAGAAGTGGGAAGTTGAATTTGGAGTCGGCAGATCTTGATATCGACATAGCAAAACGAGGTTATTATCCTTCATTGAGCGTGAATGCGGGTGTTGGTTCCAGTAATTCGAGTGGTAACCACACTGCTTTCTTCAAACAGTTGAAGAACAACCTGAACAATTCACTGGGGTTGACTCTTTCCGTTCCCATCTTTGATAATCGCCAAAACAAAACAAATGTGGAAAAGGCGAAGTTGGCTCGGCAGAACTATGAGTTGAGTTTGCAGGATGCGGAAAAGACGCTCTATCAGCAAATTGAGACGTATTGGCTGAATGCCCGCAATGCGCAACAGCAATACATCTATGCCAAGACAAATGTGGAAAGTATGCAAGAGAGTTATGATTTGCTCAGTGAGCAGTTTAAACTCGGATTGAAGAACATCGTGGAACTGAACACGAGCAAAAACAATTTACTCCAAGCAGAACAGCAATTGATTCAGAGCAAATACACCACCCTGCTGAATCTTGCCATGCTGAGATTCTATCAAGGAGAAGCGATAAGATTATAATAATCAGGGATTTTAAGGATTTTAAAGGATTTTCTTAATACCTGAACCTTTAGCTCGGCGTAGCCAAACTTGAAACATGAAACTTGAAAGCTGAAAATTGAATCAAGGATTTAAAGGATTTAAAGGATTTAAAGGATTTCTTAATATCTGAACCTTGAAACTTGAAATTTGAAACATGCACGAAGTGCCTTGAAGAATGTGTTTTAGTTCTTTCTATTCTGAGATTCAAGCATTACTATATAATTAAATTAAGAAATAAAAATAATAAAAGATATGAAAAGGATTATCAAATCATTGGCTATTTTTTCTGCTGCGCTACTGATGGCTTCGTGCAGCAAAGCACCAAAAGTCGCTTATAAGACAGAGAAAGTGGCGAAACTAAACATCACGACCAGTATCACTGCTACGGGTACCATCGAGCCTGTCACAAAGGTGGAAGTGGGTACGCAGGTTTCTGGTATTATCGACAAAATCTATGTGGATTACAACAGTGTGGTGAGAAGGGGTGATGTGATTGCCGAATTGGACAAAACCAACCTGCTTTCTGAATTGGCTTCTGCTCAAAGCAACCTTGCTAATGCTCAAAGCACTCTCACTTATCAGACTGCTAACTACAACCGATACAAGACACTCTATCAAAAGGGACTTGTGTCTGCCAACGATTATGAGAACGCGAGAATGACGTATGAGCAGGCTCGTCAGCAAATCGTGGTGCAGCAACAAAACGTGAAGAAAGCGCGTACCAACTTGGGCTATGCTACCATCACGGCTCCTATCGATGGTGTGGTTCTGAGCAAGGAAGTGGAAGAGGGACAGACTGTGGCTTCGGCGATGACGACTCCTACCCTCTTCATCATTGCCAAGGACTTGACCGACATGCGTGTTATTGCCGACATCGACGAGGCTGACATTGGTGGTGTGCAATCGGGGCAGCGTGTTAGTTTCACCGTGGATGCCTTTCCAGATGATGTGTTCCAAGGCTTTGTCACTCAGGTACGTCAACAAGCAACCACCGAAAGCAATGTGGTGACGTATGAGGTGGTGATTTCGGCACGTAATGATGCTTTGAAGTTGAAGCCTGGACTGACTGCCAATGTGACAATCTTCACTTCGGAAAAGAACAATGTGCTTGCCGTCCCTACGAAAGCCCTGCGTTTTGCACCAACGGAAGTGATGCTTGCCAAGGATGAGACGATTGAAAATGTGGATGCGCCGCAGAAGGTGTGGAAACAGGAGGGAAAAGTGTTCAAGGCATACGCTGTGACAACGGGAACGACGAATGGTGTGCTGACGGAAATCACGTCGGGACTGAAGGAAGGGGACGAAATCATTACGGAATTCAGCATCATAGGAGGTATGGACGAATCAACCGATGCTGCTCCTGGTGGTAACAACCCATTCATGCCTCGACGTCCTAACAACCGTAGAAGCACTACAGGTGGTGCTCCTTCTGGTGCTGGAAACGCTGGAAATGCAGGCGGAGGCAGGTAAATGAAGAATTAAGAATTAAGAATGAAGAATGTATTTTAC
>OMTC01000332.1 GCA_900313845.1 uncultured Prevotellaceae bacterium | reverse complement strand
CATCGAGATGGGTGTAAATAGGCTGTGCCATCACGCGCAAACAGCATGATACACAAACCACTACAACCAATGACAATAACTTTTTCAGCATGACTTTTTGTTAACTTTGTGCAAGTTTCTATATTTTGGCACTGATGTCCATGATGTCAGCAAGTGGGATTCTCATTCCGTTGTCCAGCCATAGTAGGTGGTTGACCTCATCCACCATTTTCAGTCTTGCTTCAATCTCTTCGTACGACCCTCCCGATTTGTGTTCGTCGGCTTTGAAATAGCAGATGATGACCTCGGGCTGCTCATCCATTCGTTCCATCAGTTCCGCCAGCACTTGGTTGAGCCGTTCGTTCGTGAGTTCCCCCAATTCGGGCTTCTGCAACGTCGTTCGTGCTGCCTCCCTGATGGCGACATCGTAGCCAGTGAGCGCGGCGAAAGGCGCAAACTGAGCCGCACGATTCAGCATCGACATCTGCGGATGCTTTGTCGAAACGTGATGCGGGTGATGGATGATGTCGTCGTAGTTCATGTTTTTTCCTTCCTATGCTTTATGTCCTCCTATCTGTGCATTCCTTTCTTTGGCAGTGGCACCTTCCTCGAAGTTCAGCCCTTTCAGGATGGCGTTCTTGCCAAATCGTTGCTTGATAGCCAGTTGTGCCTCTTGCAGTCGGCGTTCCTTGTCGAGTGCAGCCTGCTCCTCCTCTTCCTTTTTCTTCAGTGCTTCGTAGTCGGTGAAGAGGTCCAATTGCTGAGGCATCGCAGGTTTCTTCGCTTCCGTTTCATCCACCACGAAATTGGTCGTGAGGTTGAGGCGACGAATCAACAGCTTCGGGTTCACGATTCGGTCGTAGAGTTCGGTCACCGCCTCCGTGATGAGTCGGGAGGATGATGTCTGCCTGTCGAGGTTTGCCGTACCATGCGCATGTTTCGGCACTTGCCTGCCATACCAGTCAGTGGTCACTTCACCTACGTATTCATCGTGTTTCGTGCTGTTCAAACTTTCCACGTCGTAGCCCACGGTAAGCACCAACTGACGCGTGACGAGCCGTTTTGCCACGAGGTCGAGCGCCATTTGGTCCGCCATTTCCTGCACCACCACACGTGCTTTCTTGAAGTCGTAAGGACAGGTTAGCACTTGTCCGCTGCTGAAGGAATTCGTTTCGGGTTTGTATTGTTTCACCAAGTCGATGGTGCAGGGTTCCCAACCCCAAGCGTGGTCGATGAGCAATTCGGCATTCACGCCAAACAGCTTGTAGAGCAGGTCCTCGTTTTGTTCCGATAGTCGTGCTATCTTCCCCATCGTGTCGATTCCGTAAGGCATCAGTCGTTCGGCTATGCCTCGTCCCACGCGCCAGAACTTGGTCAGAGGTCGGTAGTCCCACAGCTTTTCCCGATAGCTCATTTCGTCGAGTTCGGCAATGCGCACACCGTCCTTGTCGGCTGGGATATGTTTCGCCACGATGTCCATTGCCACCTTACTCAGATAGAGGTTCGTGCCGATGCCCGCCGTGGCAGTGATACCCGTGGTTTTCAGCACGTCCTGAATCATCGTCATTGCCAATTCGTGGGCAGTCATCTTGTAGGTTTTCAGGTAGGCAGTCGCATCCATAAATACCTCGTCGATGCTATACACGTGGATGTCCTCGGCAGCGATGTATTTGAGGTAAGTCTGATAGACCTGAGTGCTCACCTTGATGTAGTGCGCCATGCGTGGAGGAGCGGCAATGTAGTCCAGTTCCCAGTCTGGATGCGCTTGCAGTTCGAGTTCGTTGGTCGATTTCCCCGTCATACGCCAGCCCACTTTCCGCTTCCGCTCGTTGTTCACCTCTCTCACTTTCTGCACCACTTCGAACAATCGTGCTCTGCCTCCAATTCCGTATTGTTTCAGCGATGGCGACACCGCCAAACAAATCGTCTTCTCCGTTCGGCTCACATCAGCCACGACGAGATGAGTGGTCAGAGGGTCGAGTCCTCTCTCCACACATTCCACTGAAGCATAAAACGACTTCAGGTCTATGGCTATGTAAGTTCGGTCAGTCACTTTGAGTTTCAAGGCGCAAGCGCCGTTTCAGGTTTCAGGTTCCAACTTTCGTCCTTCGTTCATCGTTATTCGTCTTTCGTCTATCGTCCTTCGTTCATCGTTTTTCGTCTTTGAAAGTTTTTCTCAGAACCATTGCAAAGATATGGATTTCTTCCGACATTTCGTGTTTTTCTTTGAATTAAATTCAAAACCTCACTATGATAGAGGTGGATTATCTGAAGTGAATGTGTGGATTTGCAGAAGCGTATGTGAGGACTAACTGAAGCGTTCCTTTGGATTCAACTAGTTGTCGAAGGCTCGGCATCGACTTGGCGAGCCTTCGGCGTTGCGATTCAGTATATTCGCAGGAAAACGTCAGCAAAAACGAAGGGGAACGTTAGCAAAATCGCAGGAGAACGACAGCAAATGGAAACTTCAACATTCATAAATGCACAAGAGCCGAACAGCAGCGGTGTCTGTTCGGCTCTTGATATGAGTTATGATGGCTTTTTCCTGCTTATTTGAGTTTTGGTTTGAGTTCATCGGGAGAGTCCTTGGTGAACATGTTCACGGCTGGTGCTTCCTTCTCGAAGAAATCGGTGATGAGCTCAGGAGTGAGGGTGAGGGTAGGTGAGAACGCATCGGAATTCATGTAGGAGAGGATGGCATGACGCATCTGTCGAGCTACGACGCGCTGGTCGAGGCGGTTGGTGATGTCCATCGTCGTCATGAGGAGTTTTCCTTTCAGTACTTTCGCCTCGATGAGCATGCCGAGTTTGCGACTCACGTGCCAGGTGTCGATGGGTTGGATCGGTGGCTGATAGGATGCAGGCAGCTCGGAGAGGTTCATCACTTGTGCCTTGTTGAGCAGTTCCCACCAGTTGAGGTTCGACCAGTTGTCGGTTGGGAATTCCTTGAAGAGTGGATGCTGTGCATCGATATAAGCACCAGTGGTGTGAGGTGGACGCATCTTGAACCATGAGGTGTTCCAGAACACAGGTAGGTAGGTTTGTTTCACATCCTGTCCGAACTTCACTTTCCCTGCTGCCGTCAGCAGTACGTTTCCTCCCTTTCGGAGCGTCTTCATTGCTTTCTCGTCGAGGGTTTCGGTAATGTAGATATCCTTGTCTTTGATTTTGAGTTCTGGCATCTCCTTCGGATAAACCCAGAAGTCCCAATGGTTGAAGATGGTTTTGTCGATATTGACGAGGAGAGTGAATTTGGATGGCTTGTCGATTTGCGAGAAGTTGCATTGAATGCTACCTAAGAGGAAGTCCTTGCCGATAGGAATGGTTTTGGACTCGAGTGTGCCTTCTGCCAGAATGAGGCTATCGGTAGAGAAGATGATGTATTGAATCTTTTCTGGAGAGACCGCGCTGGAATAGGCATTGTAGATGCTGATTGGAATCTTCGGCGTTTCGTCGTTGGTGAAGACGAACTTAGGGAAGCTGGCGAGAATGACAAGAGGGTAGCAGAATTCACGCCATTGGTTGCCATTCACATAGCCTTTCTCCTTCCAGAACACATTGAGCGGACCGACGAGCGCCGTGCCTTGTCCGCTATAGTCGTTGAGGCTCAGGAGTTGGAATCCTGCATACTCCTTGGTGCGGAGGTTGCGCTCTATCTCGTACTTGTAGCAGAGTGTCTGGAGCTTTCCACTTGCCATGAGGAAATTGTCAGCTTGGGATGCCATGCCATTGTCGGCGAGCAGGTCACGGAAAATCTCGAAGTTGCGTGCCTTATAGACTCCGTCGTATTGATGGATTTCCTTGAAGTCGGGGAATGCGCACCATTGTCCTTGCTCGTGGGCAATGATAGGGTGGGTGTTCACTGATTCTGTGGCGTCAGAAGCAGGCTTGAAGTTGCGAGGGTGGAGAATCTGGTCGAAATAGTTGTCGGTGGATTGAGGTGCCTGACGGTCCCAATCGAGTCCGCGTGCTCCACCTTTCACGTGGTATTCCGAACCGTCGTCCCATGCCCATCCGCCACCGACAGAGGCGCCGCAATAGACACGGGAAGGGTCGTACTTCTTCATTTCCTTCACCCAGTTGTTGCAATAGGTCACCCAGTCGCCTGCAGGTTCGTTGCCTGCTGCCATCATCACGAAGGATGGGTGGTTGCCGTATGCGTCGATGATGCGTTTGCTTTCCTCAAGCAGGTACTTGTCGATGTTCATGCCTCGGTTCAAGCGCACACCGTGGTTAGGCCATGAAGGACCTTCGGGCTGGAGATACATGCCCACGATGTCGGCAGCGGCGAAAGCAGCCTCAGGAGGGCAGTAGCTGTGGAAACGCATGTGGTTGATGCCGTATTCGCGACATTTCTTGAAAATCTTCATCCACGATTCCTCGTCCGTTGGAGGATAGCCTGTCTCGGGGAAGCAACAGTTTTCCACGGTGCCTCGAAACCAGATGGGATGCCCATTCATGTAGAACTGTCTGCCATCGATGGAGATGTCTCTCATGCCGAATTGCGTTTCGTAAACGTCGTCGCCTGCATAGACAGTGAGGGCATAGACCACAGGGGAGAACTCATCCCATGTTTGCATACGTTTCCCAAAGTTGAGCGTGAGATGGATGGTGTTTGAGAGGGCTTCGACGTGAGTGGTGCTAATGGGGTTTGTATTCGTTTTGGAATTGATGGCGACAGCTTCGGCATGGACGTAGTAGAAGGTTTTAGGCATGAATCGTACGCCATCCACGTGGTTCTCGAGTTTGACGGTGATGTATGCCATCTTCTTTTCCACATCGGGCACCACCTTCACGTGCTTGATGTTCAGTTTCTTAGGATTGGCTTGCAGTTCGATGCGTCCTGCGATGCCGTTCCAGTTGCCCTGCGTTTGGTCGGTGACGCTGTGGGAGTCTTGTCCCACGCATACGTTCTCGATGCCGTTATAGACCTTAATAGCGACGATGTTGCTACTTCCCACTTTCACGTATTTGGTGACATCATAGACATGAGGGGTGGAAAGTGACATTTGATGCCCTACTTCCTGCCCATTGATGAAGACAGTGGTTTCGATGTGGGGACGTTCCAAAAACAATCGGATGCGTTGTCCTTCCCAGTTTTGTGGTACGTAGAATTGGCGTTTGTAGTAGTGCTTTTCTGGGGTGAGGAAGAACGGGAACTTCATTTCGCCTTCCTTGCGATACTTCTCCATGTAGGGGTTGAAGTAGTAGCTGGAGTCGTAGAGCGAGCCTGTCCACGGGGTGTTGACATTCACGTCGTTGCCTTTGTCGTTGGTCAGCATGGAACCAGGCAACATCACGTAGTCGTCGTAAACGGGTTGGTCGTTCATGGCAAAGCTCCACACGCCTGCGAGGTCAATCACCTGTTGAGCGTGGAGCGTGAAGAGTGAAGAGTGAAGCGTGGAGCGTGAAGAGTGAAGCGAGAAAAGTGAAAAGAGGGGTGCCAGCAAGAGCGTGGCGAGAATTAGATTTCGTTTCATAGGTTTGGTAGGATTTTAATAGAGTTGATTTTTTCACCAGGGGTGGTGTCTGCTTCGCGAGGAAAATAGATAGGCATGTCCTTCTGGAGCGGAAGGATGCGTAGTTCCAATTGCTTGGTGCCTGCAGGGAGGCGCCAAAGACCGTAGAGCATAGGACGACCGTTGTAGAAGTTGTCCTGAATGAGTTGACCGTCGGCATAGAGTCGAGCCACGTCGCCGCGATAGTCAATGCTGAGGAGGCTATGGAACCCTCGTCTTGCTTCCTCGGGCACATTGATTTGATACACGGCTGCCTGTTCGAAGTCGGCATCCGTAGGTTCTTCCGCAGCTTTGTTCACGCCGATGGTGATGGTACGAGGTGCACCCGCTTCTTTCAGTTTGGTGATGGAGGTGCTGAAGGCAACGTCCTCGAAGTCGGTATAGTCTATGAAAAGCAAGCCTGCTTGTTTGGGAGTAAACAAATAGATATTCTTGAAGACAGGGCTATCTATGCCCTTCGCCTTCACGTTCTTCATTACTTTGCCGTTGACACTAATTTCGGTAGGAATGCCAGGTATCTGCATCATATAAATCTTGCCATCTCGATGTGCCACGAGTTGTGCCGTGGCATAGTCGATGTGTGTGCCGTCGATGTCGATGTTGACAGGGAAAATTGCCATGGCTCCAGCAGGGATGGTGATGGCTTTCTTCGGAAATTTCACTCCGCAAACATTGAACTGCACGTTCTTCTTTGCCGTGAGATGCTGAAGGCGCTCGTAGTTGTTCAGGAAAACGAAGGCAGGACAGGAATCATCCCCTTGTCTGTTGGCTCTATAGCTCCAGCGCAGATAACTGTTGTCACCTTTTTTCTGCTCCTTATCAGCACAAGGGAAAACGGCTTCCATCGGTGCGAGGAGGTCGCCGAAGTCCTGCATGAAGAGATGGAGCGGACGAAGGGAGAAGAAGTGAGGATTGCGCTGACCGAATTCACCGAGTGGTGCTTGGAAATCGTAGGTCTTCACAGGTAGGTCGTTGTAGTTCGTTGCGATGGTGCGCTGCATCTCGCAAAGATACTTGCCTTCCTCTTCCGTCTTGCCCATACGTTCTGCCCAACTCACGGGATTCGTGCCTCCGTGGTACATGTAGTAGCCCAAGAGGTTGCTGCCGCTACCCAGTTTCACGAGTGCCATGGAATAGGCATCCTCGGGATAGAGATACACGCGACGATGGTAGCTCGTCATCATACCGCCACCCAGTTCGCAGGTGAAGTAAGGGTACTGCTGTTCGTTGGCATTGGCTTTGGTGTTTGAATAGTCGATTTGTTCGGAAGCAATGGCATCGGTGGTGCGCTGCCCTTTGAAGTGGAACGCCTTCCAATAGCTGCCAGCCGTTTCTGCCGTGCTGCGCTCCCAGAAGCCGTCGGCATAGTCGCCATAAAGCGGAAGCATCTCTCCGAAAGGTACGGGGGTGGCAAGTTCGGGCCAACCTGTGCGGGTGTAGAACGGCAGGTCGTAACCGATGCCCAAGGCGATGCGTTTGAGAGCCATCAGGTAGCTGCCTCTGCCTCGGTATTCATTATCGAACTGACAAGCCATGATAGGTCCACCATCTTTCCATTGCAGTCCCTGTATCTGGGTGAAGATTTGTCGATAGAGCCGTTCCACAAAACTCAGGAAAACGGGGTCTTCGGAACGCATACGCAGAGCCTTACCGTCTTTGCCTTTCTTCGTGAACATCCAATCGGGTATGCCGCCCAATCGAACTTCACCATGACAGAAAGGACCTACACGCAGTACGACGGGCATTCCTTCTGCCTTGCATATTTTGATGAATCGGCGCAGGTTGCGCTGTCCACTCCAGTCGAACACGCCCTCC
>OMTC01000019.1 GCA_900313845.1 uncultured Prevotellaceae bacterium | reverse complement strand
TCTTCGCTTCTCATAAACCTCCTTCGCAATTCCACTGAAGCGCTCGTTCGCTTTTAACTAGTTGCCGAAGGTTCGTCATCGACTTGGCGAGCCTTCGGCATTGCGATGGCGAAGGTTCGCCATCATAACGTTGAAGGCTCGGCAGTTCAGTAAAATCAAAGGAAAACCTGACTTTATCCACACAATTCGCCTCAACGAAATAAAAAACAGCGCCACTACGGACGCTGTTCAAGGTTGATAAATCAGATGCTCTGCTTTAGAAATAGCCAAACTGCCCACTGACAGGCACCATGGTTTCGTTATTGCAGAAAACTGACTCGCCATAGTTCTGCGTTGGCATTGCCACCACACAGTGCTCATCGGTGATATTCACCATCAGACGAAGCAAATCGAGATAGCTGTACTTCTCTTCACCAATAAACTTGAAATGGTGAGGGAGAGCTGAGAGCACGGCATCTTCCTGCTCAGGCCTGATACCCACAATCAGCCAGTCATTTCCTACGAGGGCAGCATCCTCCATGAGTTGCATGAGCACAATGCGCATGTTGCCATTGCCAATCGGGAGTGAATAGACATAGAGCTTTGTGGTTTCCTGACGAAGCACCAGCATGCCATCTACCACTGCCATGAATATGTCAGCCTCATGCTTGCATGCACGCCTCACTGCCTTGATGACTCTGTCGCGCTCTTCCGATTGGAAAAAACCTGCGATGATGGTTGCATCATCTTCATCTATCTTTTTGAAGGGTATCATTCTTTTTGCACTTATTTATAGATTTCGTGCAAAAATAGTTCCATTTTTACACACCACCAAACTTTTTGAGCAAAAAAATTCGATAATAGAGTAAATAAGGAAAGAAATGAGAGGAAATAAGGAAAGAAATTAGAATAATTAGAATAATTTCATCAGAAATAATATGTTTTAAAGTTTAAATAATAAAACCAATTATTGGAGTAATTATTCTAATTATTCTAATTTCTTTCCTAAATAAAAAACGTGCCAAGTTCTTTTCATACGATTACCAAATGGATTATTCGGTGAATTGTTTTGCTGTTCATCAAAAAATGATTGCAAAATCGTTCGTATTCATCGACTTTTGTTCAAAAAACTGAAATAATGGAGCGTGCATTTTTATTTTTCGTTTCGATTGATTAACTTTGCAAAGAAGATTATTTAAAACTATACTATTATAAACTATGGACTTAATCACCAGTATCATTGAGCGCGCTAAGGCTAACAAACAGCGCATCGTGCTCCCTGAAGGAACAGAGGAGCGCACACTCACTGCTGCAGACCGTGCTATCGCTGACGGACTTGCAGACATCATCATTCTTGGCAACATCGACGAACTCCATGCCCTTGCTGACAAGCTCGGACTGAAGAACATCGACAAAGCCACTCTCATCGACCCTGCTACTTCGCCTAAGCGTGAAGAATATGCTCAGTTGCTCTTTGAACTTCGCAAGAAGAAAGGTATGACCATCGAACAGGCTCGCGAAAAGGTGCTCGACCCTCTCTATTACGGTTGCCTCATCATCAAGAGTGGCGAAGCCGACGGACAAATCAGTGGTGCGCTCTCCACTACGGGCGACACGCTCCGTCCTGCTCTCCAAATCATCAAGTGCGCTCCAGGCATCACTTGCGTGAGCGGTGCCATGCTGATGATTACCCAGACTCCTCAATTCGGTGAGGATGGCGTGCTCGTTGTGGGTGACGTTGCCGTTACTCCTATGCCAGATGCTGCTCAGTTGGCTCAGATTGCAGTTTGTACTGCTCAGACAGCCAAGTCTGTGGCTGGTTTCGCTGACCCACGCGTTGCCATGCTTTCATTCTCCACGAAGGGAAGTGCAAAGCATGAAGTGGTGGACAAGGTTCTTGAAGCTACGAAGATTGCCAAGGAAATGGCTCCTGAGCTCAAGATTGACGGTGAACTGCAGGCAGATGCAGCCCTCGTGCCAAGTGTTGGTAAGAAGAAGGCTCCAGGCAGCGACATCGCTGGTAATGCCAACGTACTCGTATTCCCTAACCTCGAAGTGGGCAATATCGGTTACAAGCTCGTTCAGCGTCTCGGCAATGCCGATGCCATCGGTCCTATCCTTCAGGGTATCGCTCGTCCAGTGAACGACCTCTCTCGCGGCTGCTCTGTTGACGACATCTACAAGATGGTCGCCATCACGGCTTGTCAAGCGATGGATGCTAAGTAAATCATGAATCATCAGGGATTTAAAGGATTAAAAGGATTTCAGCGTTATTGCTTGAGATAACTATCTGAAATATCCTTCAAATCCTTCAAATCCTTGAAATAATAAAACATAATAATAATCAAGGATTTAAAGGATTAAAAGGATTTTCTCATTTGTGCTTGAGATAACTATTTGAATAATCCTTATAAATCCTTAAAATCCTTGATAAAAATAAACATAATAATCATCAAGGATTAAAAGGATTAAAAGGATTTCCTCACTAGTGCTTTAGACAACTATTTGAAATATCCTTTAAATCCTTAAAATCCTTGATAAAAAATAAAATCATTAGGGATTTAAATCCTTGATAAAAAATATAATCATCAGAGATTAATGGATTAAGAGGCTTTCAGCGTTATTGCTTGAGATAACTGAATAATCCTTTTTAATCCTTAAAATCCCTGACAAAAACATAAGAATCAATGAAAATCCTTGTTTTGAACTGCGGAAGCAGTTCGATTAAGTACGCTCTTTATAATATGGATGATAAGAGCGTGATCACATCGGGTGGAATCGAGAAGATTGGTTTGCCTGACTCATTCATCAACGTGAAGTTGAATGGCAAGAAAACAAAGATAGACGCACCAGTGCCTGAGCATACTGCAGGTGTGCAACTCATTTTCAAGGTGCTCACTGAAGGTGAATTCGCTGTGATGAAGGACCTTCACGAACTCGACGCTGTGGGCCACCGCATGGTGCATGGTGGTGAGAAGTTCAGTGAAAGTGTTTTGATTACAGACCAAGTGATGAAGGATTTCTCTGCCTGCAATGACCTCGCTCCACTTCATAACCCTGCCAACATCAAGGGTGTGAACGCAGTGAAGGCTCTGCTCCCTGAGATTCCACAGGTGGGTGTGTTCGATACCGCTTTCCATCAGACCATGCCTGACTATGCCTACATGTATGCTGTTCCTTACGAACTCTACACGAAGTATGGCGTGCGTCGTTATGGTTTCCACGGAACCAGCCACCGCTACGTGAGTGCTCGCGTGCTCGAATATCTTGGCATCGAGAAGGCTGAAGGCACAAAAATCATCACTTGCCATATCGGTAACGGTGCTTCCATCGCTGCTGTGAAGGACGGCAAGGTAGTTGACACTTCCATGGGCCTCACTCCACTTGAAGGTCTTATCATGGGTACTCGCTCAGGCGACATCGACGCAGGTGCTGTCACCTTCATCCTGCTATCGCATCAAGAAGTATATCGGTGAGTATGCAGCAGCCATGGGTGGCGTTGATGTGATTGTCTTCACAGGTGGTGCAGGCGAGAACCAGTGGGAAGTGCGCGAAGGTGCTACTGCTGGACTCGAATTCCTCGGCGTGAAGATGAGTGTGGAGAAGAACCACGCTTGCCGTGCCGTGGAGGCAACCATCACCGCAGACGATTCCCCAGTGAAGGTTTGCGTCATCCCTACCGACGAGGAACTGATGATTGCTACCGACACACTCGCTCTCGTGCAGAAGTAACAATCACCCAAACAAGTTCAGGGAAGCTGGCATCACTCGAAAGGAGATGTCAGCTTTTCTTGTTTTTACCCCTATTGTGCTGTTGGCAAAAGCTTTATATGCATGGTTTTGTATGTTATTTAGCCTAAAAATGCATTTTATGCAAAAATTTTCGAATAAAATGGCGGTTTGTTTGCATAAAAAGTTGTAAATTTGCAGCCAATTTTGAATAAATATACAAAAGAGTGATATTCAATAAGATAATAATAAGGTAAAAAAAGAATCAGTACAACTTATCGGAAATGAGTGTAAAAAATTCAAGACTTGACACGATCAAGATGATTATATCGAGTCAGGAAATCAGCAACCAGGAGGAACTGCTTCAGGCTCTCTCGAAGGAAGGCTTCAAACTGACTCAAGCAACACTCTCACGCGACTTGAAACAGTTGAAAGTGGCAAAAGCTGCGAGCAACAGTGGAAAGTCGGTGTATGTGCTGCCTAACAACGCCATGTACAAACGTGTGAAGGAACATCGACCTGTGCGGGAGATGATGTTGAACAACGGATTCATCTCACTGCGCTTCTCAGGCAATATCGGTGTGATTCGCACGCGTCCAGGATATGCCAGCAGCATTGCCTACGACATCGACAATGCCAACATTCCTGTCATCATCGGAACGATTGCAGGTGACGACACCATCATGATTGTGGTGGAGGAAGGTGCATTGCGAGAGGAGGTAAAGGAAGCTCTGTCCGAAATCATTCCCGTGTAGCATGTTTATCAATCAAGAAAAGTGAAGAATAGAACATGGAAGCTGAAGAAATTCAAGTGTTGGTAGCTGATGCTTCGCACGAAAAGTATGTTGACACCATTCTCAACACCATTGCAGAAGCAGCTAAGGTGAGAGGCACGGGTATTGCCCGTCGTACACATGAATACCTGCTCACCAAGATGAAAGAAGCCAAAGCCGTTATTGCCCTACAGGGCGACAAGTTCGCTGGCTTTAGCTATATCGAAACCTGGGGCAACAAGCAATACGTCACCACGTCGGGACTCATTGTGCATCCCGACTTCCGCGGAATCGGTCTTGCCAAGCGCATCAAGGACATGACCTTCTCATTGGCTCGCACTCGCTGGCCAAACGCCAAGATTTTCTCGCTCACGAGCGGTGCAGCAGTGATGGCAATGAACACGCAGTTGGGGTATAAGCCAGTCACCTTTGCCGACCTCACCGACGACGAGGCGTTCTGGAAAGGTTGCGAAGGCTGTATCAACGTGGATGTGCTCCATCGCACGAACCGCAAATACTGCATCTGCACGGGTATGCTCTACGACCCAGAAGAACATCTGCCTGTCAAGATTCCTGCTGACGTGATTGAGCGCATCAACAGGATTGATGGGAAGAGCCTCACCCCCGACCCCTCTCCAAAGGGCGAGGGGAGTGGAGTGAACAGTGAAAAGTGAAAAGTGAAAAGTGAGAAGTGTAAAATTGAGTAACTGAAAGAAATATTAAACTTAAACATTATAAATATATGTCAGAACAAAAGAAGAAAGTGGTTGTAGCCTTCAGTGGAGGACTCGACACGTCGTACACGGTGATGTATCTCGCCAAGGAGATGGGTTACGAAGTACATGCTGCTTGTGCCAATACAGGTGGCTTTTCCGCTGAACAACTGAAAACAAACGAAGAGAATGCCTATAAGTTGGGCGCAACAAAATACGTGACACTCGACGTCACTCAGGAATACTACGAGAAGTCGTTGAAGTACATGGTTTTCGGAAATGTGCTTCGCAACAACTGCTACCCTATTTCGGTTTCTTCCGAGCGTATCTTCCAGGCAATCGCCATTGCTCGCTATGCCAACGAAATCGGAGCCAGCGCCATCGCACATGGTTCCACAGGTGCAGGAAACGACCAAATTCGTTTCGACATGACTTTCCTCGTGTTGGCTCCAGGCGTTGAAATCATCACGCTCACCCGCGACAAGAACCTCAGCCGCAAGGAAGAAGTGGATTACTTGAATGCAAATGGTTTCAATGCCGACTTCGCAAAACTGAAGTACTCCTACAACGTGGGTATTTGGGGAACCAGCATCTGTGGTGGTGAGATTCTCGACTCCAACCAAGGTCTTCCAGAATCGGCTTATTTGAAGCACCCAACGAAGGAAGGTCCAGAGCTCCTGAAGCTCGGTTTCAAGAAAGGTGAACTTTGCAGTGTGAACGGCGAAGAATTCGACGACAAAATCAAAGCCATTCAGAAGGTGGAAGAAATCGGTGCTGCATACGCCATTGGTCGCGACTGCCATGTGGGCGACACCATCATCGGCATCAAGGGACGTGTAGGTTTCGAAGCTGCCGCTCCAATGCTCATCATCGGCGCACACCGTTTCTTGGAGAAATATACCCTTTCGAAGTGGCAACAGTATTGGAAGGACCAAGTGAGCAACTGGTATGGCATGTTCCTCCACGAAAGCCAGTATCTGGAGCCTGTGATGCCAGACATCGAGGCAATGCTTGCGTCAAGCCAGCGCAACGTGAACGGAGTTGTCACACTCGAATTGCGTCCACTGTCATTCCAGACGGTAGGTGTGGATAGTCCAGACGACCTCGTGAAGAACAAGCTCGGCGAATATGGCGAAACGGCAAAGGCATGGAGCAGCGAGGATGCCAAGGGCTTCATCAAGGTGACTTCTACCCCACTCCGCGCATACTATCTCGCTCATCCTGACGAAAAGAGATAATCTCATCTGTTAGGTTTTTCATCAACATTCTATCTTTAAGGGAAAAAGAATGTTGAACCATTAAAGAAAACAAAATTATGGAAGAGAAAAGATTAGTTCGTTCAAGAGACCGTTGGTTAGGAGGTATATGTGGTGGTATCGGTGAATACATGGGTTGGTCAAAGGACTATGTCCGTTTGGCTTGGCTCCTTCTCACACTCTTCACGGCATTTAGTGGGCTGATCATTTACATCATCCTTTGGATTGTGATGCCTGAAGGCAATAACAACCTGTACAATAACAACAACTCCAACAACTTTTACAATAGTAATAACAACTATAACAAGGTTTAGATTTGAGAGCTTTTAAGTTATGAGAGTAATGATGTTCATCAGAACTCAAAAACTTAAAAACTCATCAACTCAAAAACTCAAACTATGATTAAAGTAGGAATACTTGGTGGTGCGGGCTATACAGGCGGAGAACTCATCCGCCTGTTGCTCAATCACCCAAACGTAGAAATCACATTCATCAATAGCGGTTCGAACGCAGGCAACAAAATCACGGATGTTCATGAAGGCTTGTTGGGTGAGACCGATTTGGAATTCACTGACGCCATGCCATTCGACGAGGTGGATGTTGTCTTTTTCTGTTTTGGACACGGCAAAAGCGAGGCGTTTCTGAAGGAACACAGCATCCCTGAGCATGTGAAGATTATCGACCTCGCTCAGGATTTCCGCATTGCAGCTCCCACACATGACTATGTGTATGGTCTGCCCGAAATCCACAAGTCACAAATCCAGTCTTGCCAGCACTTGGCAAATCCAGGATGTTTCGCCACATGTATTCAGTTGGGATTGCTCCCTTTGGCTAAGGCAGGTTTGCTTACCCACGATGTCAGCGTGAATGCCATTACGGGTTCTACAGGCGCAGGGCAAAAGCCAGGCAGCACCACTCACTTCTCATGGCGAAACAACAACCTGAGTATCTATAAGGTGTTCAATCATCAGCACTTGCACGAAATTTGTCAGTCGCTCAACGAACTGGCTCCAGCAGATAAGGGTGATGCGTGTCGTGCCATCAATCCGCTTCTACCAAAAGAAGAACAGTGCGGAGGCTACACAGTGGATTTCATTCCTTATCGTGGTGATTTTCCTCGTGGCATCTTCTGCACAGAAGTCGTCACGTTTGATGGTGAGGAAGGTTCTGCCACCAATCCGTCGGCAGAGCAATTGGCTGCACTCTACAAGGACTTCTACAAGGATGCTGCCTTCACGCACTACATCGACAAGTCGCTCGACCTCAAGCAAGTGGTGAACACAAACAAAGCTCTCGTCCACATCGACAAATTTGGCAACAAGGCGGTCATCACTTCCATGATTGACAACCTCCTCAAAGGTGCCGTGGGTCAAGCCGTACAAAACATGAACCTGATGTTTGGTCTTGACGAAAGGACTGGTCTGAGGCTGAAAGCCGCTGCATTTTAAATGAAGAATGAAGAATGTAGAATGAAGAATTTCCCCATTCTCTGATTCTACATTCTTCATTCTTAATTCTTCATTCTTAATTATAATAATCATGAATCTCTTTGACGTATACCCCCTATTCGACATAGCCATCGACCATGGCAAGGGATGCAAGGTGTGGGACGATAAAGGTCAGGAATATCTCGACCTTTATGGAGGCCACGCCGTTATCTCCATCGGACACTGCCATCCTCACTACGTAGAGGCACTGACTCAACAGGCAAACAAACTTGGTTTTTATTCCAATTCCGTGCAAAACCCATTGCAAAAGCAACTCGCTGAGCGCTTGGGCAAAGCATGCGGTTATGAGGACTACCAGTTGTTCCTCATCAATTCGGGTGCTGAAGCGAACGAAAATGCCATGAAATTGGCATCGTTCTACAACGGTCGCACCCGCATTCTCTCCCTCGAAAAGGCTTTCCACGGACGTACTTCACTTGCAGTGGAAGCTACTGCCAACCCAAAGATTATTGCGCCTATCAACGCTAACGGACACGTCACTTATCTGCCTCTCAACGACCTCGACGCTTGGAAGACGGAGATTGAAAAGGGTGATGTCTGTGCCTGTATCGTTGAATGCATTCAGGGTGTGGGTGGCATCCGTATGGTGAGTGAGGAATTCCTGAAAGGACTGCGTGAATTGTGTGACAAATACGACACCATTCTGATTTGCGATGAAATCCAATGTGGATATGGCAGAAGCGGCAAGTTCTTTGCACACCAGTATCTGGGTGTGAAGCCTGACCTCATCACTGTTGCCAAAGGCATTGGAAATGGTTTCCCTATGGCAGCCGTTCTCATTTCTCCAAAGTTCAAGCCTGTGTATGGACAACTCGGCACTACTTTCGGTGGCAACCATCTTGCTTGTGCAGCTGCTCTTGCTGTTCTCGACGTGATGGAAAGCGAGCATTTGGTGAAAAATGCTGCTGAAGTGGGCGATTATCTGATCAACCAACTCAAGGCGGCTCAGCTTCCTCATGTGATTGACGTGCGAGGACGAGGCTTGATGATAGGCGTGGAACTCGACATTCCTTACAAGGAGGTGCGTAATCGCCTCGTCAAGGAATTGCATTGCTTCACAGGTTGCTCTGGCACCAATGTCCTTCGCCTTCTTCCACCACTCTGCCTCAGCAAAGCCGAAGTGGATGACTTCATCCAAAGGCTCAAAAAGGCTTTGGAAGGATGAGGGAAGGCTTCGGCAAAACCAAAGCATACATGAAGAAAGGCTTCGGCAAAACCGAAGCTTACTGAAAATCGGAAAGCGATACAATTGAAATGAAAAGCGGACTCGTTCTTGTTGTGTTTTTGTGCCTTTTGGTTGTCCTTGGGATAACATGGAAGGCGAAACAGAAGAAAAAAGTTTTTGTGGAAGAATTGTCTTTCACAAAAACTCCACGTACCATCAAGGTTGAGAGAATGTCAAAAGCTGAGATTTCGAATGCTTTGAACGAGTTTGAGAAGCTCTATGATAACCCTGAGTACATCAAATCCATCGTCTTTCACGACAAGGGAAATCATATACTCTTAGAGTTTCCATCATCGGTAACGTTCGTTGACTTTGCTCTCTTGGTGAACTACTTGGTTTACAGCGACAAGGAGAAACGACACAACAATGACATTCAAGGCAGTTATCCATTTGGAGACGTGAAATCAGCATTGCCATCGGTGGATTTCAGCCATCAAGAAGCCACTCTTTACATTCCTGAGGAAGACACTGAATTCGACAACGTGTACTTCAAATGTTGCGGTTATCGCTTCAAAATGGTGTTTAGCGATTGGAGCGTTAGAATCATCCAATAAACATTCGTTTCAGCACTTCGCTATTCGTTTTGGCATTCTGCAACTGATGTCATAAAAAAATGAAGAATGAATTTTACTCTTATTCATGGAGTAAGTTTCATTCTTCATTTTTCTTTTCAGAGGGAATCCACTTTCAACTCAATTATGTATAGAGGAATCGCTTGATGTTTCGCTTTGGTGTCTTTTGGAATTCCTCATCCCGTGCTTCGAGGGCGGTGAGCTGATAGAAGGTAGGAAGGAGGGAATTGACATGGCGACGATACTGGTCGAGATGGTTTTTGAAGTCCTCTCTTGTCATACCATGCGTTCGCAGCGTGTCGTCACTTGTATAAACCAAGCCATATAGTTTTTGTTCGCGCTGCACCACAACGCACTCGTCAATCAGCGCATGACTCATCAACTTCTCCTCTATTTCCTCTGGGTAGATATTCTGTCCGTTCGCACCGAGCAACATGTTCTTGGCACGTCCACGAATAAACACGTTGCCATGCTTGTCCTTCGTTCCAAGGTCGCCCGTATGGAGCCAGCCATCCTTGTCGATAGCTTCGGCTGTTGCTTCAGGATTCTTGTAATAACCCAACATCACGTTCGTACCTCTCGTCACGATTTCTCCTGGCACATTCTCTGGGTCCTTGCTCAGAATATTCACTTCCATACGTGGAGCAGGTTCACCACAAGAACTCTTCACGAACGTCTTCCAGTCGCGGTAGCAGATGATAGGTGCACACTCCGTCATGCCATAGCCCACGGTGTATGGGAAATGAATCTTGCGAAGGAAATCCTCCACATCGCTATTGAATGCCGCACCTCCCACAATCACTTCATAGACCTGTCCGCCAAACACATCCAGCAAACGCTTGCGAATCTTTCCGTAGATAATGGAACTGACAAACGGAATGCGCAAGAGATTTCGCATACGAGCCGTTTGGATGACAGGGAAAATCTTGCCTTGCACAATCTTCTCGATAATCAGCGGAACGGCAATCACGATGGTTGGTTTCACATCAGCAAAAGCCTTCAGCAATACCGATGGACTTGGTGCCTTGGTCAAGAAATGCACATGTGTGCCTATGCAGAACTCGTACATGAATTCAAAGGCAAAGCCATACATGTGTGCCATTGGCAAGAGACTCACCAGTCGTGTGCAGTGTTCTAAACCTAACTTCTCATCCGCAAACTGAACGTTCGACGAGATGGCACGGTAAGGTATCATCACACCCTTCGAATGTCCCGTGGAACCCGACGTATAACTCAGCATGGCGAGGTCGTCTGGATTTTCTTCGAAATAACGAACATCAGCCTGAGCGAATGGCATATCGTAAGGAATGGTACCAATCGATACGATATTCAGAATGGTATAATGCTCCGACTTCACATCAAACAAAGACGTTCCCTTCTCCATCTGAGCTTTCAACTTCTCGTCGGCATCAACCACTTTCTTCAGAATGGCTTCGCCACAGATTAGCAACTTGGAATCAGAATGCTCAAGAATGTTCACAATCTGCTCCCCGTTGAAGTCGTTCAGAATCGGAACTGTAATCGCGCCATAGGTTAGCGCTGCAAGGTAGCCAACTGCCCATTTCGAACTATTTTTGTCGCAAATAGCAATCTTGTCGCCCTTCACAAGCCCCAAATCCTCAAAATATAAATGCAAGCGTTTGATTTCCTTTGCAACCTCGGCAAAAGTAAAATGCACATCCGTGCCATAATCCGTATAAGCCACATCGGTCCAATGTTCCCGAATTGTGGTCTCCAACATTCGCATTAGAGACATATTACTCTGTATATATTCTGTTAGTTGACCGGTTTTACTCATATAGAATGAATTTTGCGCAAAGTTAATCATTTTGTGCTAATATCACAGCTTTCAGCCATAGAAAATTGCTCTTTTCATGGAATTTTGTGCAATTCGACTCTCTTTCACCCACTTTTTCACCAAAAATAAGAGGTATAAAACCATAAAAATCCTAACTTTGCAAAAAGAATAATGCATCAAGTCCTCCCCTCAGCCTCCCTGTGAGGGAGGAAGCAAATACAGATACAATCAAAAACAATAATAACTAAACACATAGCGGAGTAACCACTCCCCACCCTAACAGGGAGGGGCAAGGGAGTGGGTCCTATATTTTTATGAAACGTCTAACTATCACTATCTTAACCGCTTTGCTCGGCATCATCGGAGCAACAGCACAAAACAACACAGGAAAGCTTGATGTGAACGGCGTGCGCGATGTCACCCTCGACTCGCTCGCCAAAGCCAATCAGGTACGTCCAGTTAGTGGTTCCTCTCGTCGAGGCAACAATCCCGTTCTCTTCCTCGTCGGCAATTCCACCATGCGCAACGGTACGCTTGGCAATGGCAACAACGGTCAATGGGGCTGGGGTTACTTTGCCCACGAGTTCTTCAACGAGGACAAAATCACTGTGGAGAATCATGCCCTCGGTGGCACCAGTCCACGCACTTTCTATCGCCGCCTTTGGCCCGATGTGCTGAAAGGCATTCAGAAGGGGGACTACGTCATCCTTGAGCTGGGTCATAACGACAACGGTCCTATCGACCACGACCGTGCCCGTTCGTCCTACAAAGGCAAGGATGGCAAGCAACCTCTCACCACCGACTCTATCCTCGTCACTATCCAGGAAACCGGCAAGCAGGAAATGGTTTATTCCTTCGGCGGTTATCTGCGCCGTTTCGTCAATGAAATCCGTGCCAAGGGAGCCACCCCTATCCTCTTCACTCTCACGCCTCGAAAGGCATACGAAGAGAGCGACACCAACCGCATCGACCGCAAATTGACCACCTTCACTCCTTGGATTAAAGCCATGTCGGAGGAACTTCATACCCCTTACATCGACCTCAACGACATCTCCGCTCGCAAACTCGAGACCTACGGCAAGTGGAAAGCCGACTACCATTTCTTTGGCGACAAGATTCACTCTTCCGAGTTCGGTGCCAAGATGAATGCCGCTTCTTGTGCCGAAGGCTTGGAAGCTTGCAACGACCCACAGATTGCCGAACTGAAGTCCTACATTCTCACCGATAAGATTCACCCAAAGAGCATCGTTGAAACGCATCCAGAATGGGTGGTGACGAAACCAGCTAAAAAGAACAGCACGAAGAAAAAGCCACGCGTATTCCTCACTGGCGACTCCACCGTGAAGAACAACGACAAGGACGAAGATGGCATGTGGGGATGGGGTTCACAGGCATTCACCGTGTTTGATGGTGAGAAATGCACCGTCATCAATGCAGCCAGGGCAGGACGCTCCACTCGCACCTTCCTCTACGAAGGACTTTGGGATGGCGTCTATAACTCCATAGAGCCAGGCGACTACGTGCTCATTCAGTTCGGTCACAACGACATTGGCGACATCGACACCAAGAAGGAGCGTGCCGTCATCCGTACCGCAGCCGACACCTGCCACGTCTATAAGATGGAATCCAACGGGCAATACAAGGTCATCTATTCCTTCGGTTGGTATCTGAAGAAATTCATCCAGGATGTGCGTGAGAAAGGAGGCACTCCTATCCTCGTGAGCCTCACTCCTCGCAACGAATGGCCAAACGGAAAGGTGGAGCGTCGCAACGACTCCTATGGCAGATGGTATCGCGAAGTGGTAGAAGCAACAGGTGTTGACTTCATCGACCTCCACAACATCACTGCCGATGCCCTCGACAAGATGGGTAAGGAAAAAGCTGCTGCGATGTTCAACCACGACCACACCCACACCTCCCTCGCAGGTGCCCGCCTCAACGCTAAAGGTATCGCCAAAGGACTGAAGCAAATCAAGTCGCCTCTGCGCAAGTGCCTCAAGTAAATGAAGCATGAAGAACAACGGAAATATCGGAAATTTTTCGAAAAAACGGAAAATTTTGCTTCGCCATAGTTCTTTTTAAGAAAGTCTTCGGATGAAACAAAAGAAACTTTCTATTTCCGTTTTTCCGTTCTTTTCCGTTTTTTCCGTTGTTATTTAATGAAGCGTGAAGTGTAACTTCGTTAAACTTTAAACGTTAAACTTTAAACCATGACCGATATAAAATTAGGTTCACGTGTTCGCTTCCTCAGCGATGTAGGAGGAGGCAAAGTAGTTGGTTTCCAGAAAGGAAACATCGTATTGGTAGAAGATGAGGACGGATTCCAGATTCCGACACTCATGAGCGATGTAGTCGTCATCGAAACGGAGGACTACAACACCTCTACGATGGTTGATGTGAAGAAGAAACAAAAAGCTCCTACCCTTCCTACCCAAGAGGAAAAGAAAGCTGTTACTCCACCCCATAAAACTCCAATCCATGATGATACAGATTTGGAGCCAGCAGACCGTCCAATCACTTTCAAACCAAAGGTGGAAGAGCGCAAGGATGGCGAACAGCTCAACGTCTTCCTCGCCTTTGTTCCTGTCACCATCAAGGAACTGAGCAAGACGAAGTTTGAATGCTACCTCGTGAACGACTGCAACTACTTCATCAATTACACCTATCTTTCTGCCTCCAATGCAGCTTGGGTACTTCGTTCACAAGGCACCATCGAACCCAACACAAAAGTATTCATCGAAGAGCTTGACCACACCGTTTTCAACGATATCGAGAAAGTGGGGGTTCAACTCATTGCCTACAAGCAAGACAAACCTTTCCAACTGAAACCCGCTATCAGCGTCAGTTTCCGCATCGACGTGACGAAGTTCTACAAACTCCACACCTTCCGTGAGAGTCTTTTCTTCAATGAACCAACCCTTGAATACGACATCGTCCGCGACGACCGCCCCATCCGTCCGCTCGTCGTCTCTGCCCAAGAACTGAAAAAGGCCATGTATGAGAAGGAAGAATCAGAAAAGAACTCAGAAACTCAAAAACTTAAAAACTCAAAAACTCACACCGACCGAAACGCTCCTATCGAAGTCGATCTCCATGCGCATGAACTGCATGAAACCACCGCTGGCATGTCGGCTGGCGACATCAAGGAATATCAATTAGGAGTGTTCCGCAAAACCATGGACGAGCACATCAAGGAGAAAGGTCGTCGCATCGTCTTCATCCACGGTAAGGGCGACGGCATCCTCCGCAACGCCATCATCACGGAACTGAAGCACCATTACAAGTCCTGCACCTACCAAGATGCCTCTTTCCAGCAATACGGCTTCGGTGCCACGATGGTGAATATTCATTAAGAATTAAGAATGAAGAGTGAAGAATGAAGAATGGCTTGTAACTATTCTTCATTCTTTTTTTATACTATATATCACGTTGTTATTTGATGAAATTTGTGTTTTAGTTCTTGCAATCCATATTTTTTCGTAAAGTATATTTTCAAATGACAAAAATTGTCGAATTCATCGGAAGAAATTGGAGTTTGGATAGCAGATAAGATGGATGAAATTGGGGTGACGAATGAGTGGTAAAACATCATTTGCGTACTATTTGCGTACTCATTTGTTTTGAAGATACCATAATTCTTGCATATCTTTGTAAGGATGAAAACAACTTACACACATATTCGGAACATTTCTTGGTCCATTCTCTGCCTGTTCTGCCTGTATGCCTGTTCGGGAGAAGATGCCCGAATGGAGGAACGGCTGAGAAAGATTCAGGCAGCGGACAAGGCATTCGTCGTACAAGAATCCACGGATGAGATTGATTCCATCGTGGGCAGTGACATTAGACGTGCGCATAATGTTGCTGCCCAACAGGAACCAGCTGAAGCGATTGATTCCATTGATCCTTGGGAAGAGTGTTCCCGAAAACCTGCAGCCCATATATTTTTCGGAGAGAATAAATGCTTTTGCCAAGAAGAAAAGAAACCCACTCCAAAGGAGATTGCAAAATATGTGCGAGTAACTTATTAATCTCTTGGCAATTTTTAACTATTATT
>OMTC01000130.1 GCA_900313845.1 uncultured Prevotellaceae bacterium | reverse complement strand
TCAGAAAAATATTCGTTTGGTGCAAAGGGAACCTTGAGTTATCAACATTCCACCTCCGACCGACAGGGATTCACCGACATCAATTCCTTCGACTTCAACTACGGACTCACCACCCAACTCGAATTGCCTTGGCAGATGCAAATATCGACCGACATCACCATGTACTCGCGCCGAGGCTATAGCGACAGCACGATGAACACGAACGAGTTGGTATGGAACGCGCGACTGAGCAAACGAATGATGAAGGGAAACCTCACGATTATGTTCGATGGATTCGACATTTTGAACAAACTCAGCAACGTGCGTCGCTACATCAATGCACAGGGACGTTCCGAGACTTTCTATAATGTCATCCCATCCTACGGACTCCTTCACGTGATTTATCGATTCAATAAGAAACCGAAGAAATAGAAATGAAGAATGAAGAATGTAGAATGAAGAATGATAATTAGAAAAACTAAAATAAATTCTTCATTCGGAGCGAAGCGACCATTCTTCATTCTACATTTTTTATTTTTCTTTTCATATTATGTGAGTATTTCATGAAAATAAATTAACTTTGCAGCGATTCATTCAATCATCTTATCAACAACTCACAAGAATATGGAAATCAAAATCAACCAAGATGGCAACAACATCGAAGCCCAAATCATCGGACGCTTCGACACTGTTGCTGCCCAGAATAGCGAGGATGACTTCAAACCCCTCTTCACTCAAGCAGACAAGAACCTCACTCTGATACTCGACCAACTCACCTACGTATCGAGCAGTGGCTTGCGTGTGTTCCTCAACCTGCGCAAGGAAGTCATTGCGAAAGGTGGAAATCTCGTGCTGAAGAACCTGACGGAAGAAGTGCACAGTGTCTTCACCATGACGGGATTCATCAAGATTTTTACCATTCAATAGGAAATAACGTTTAAAGTTTAACGTTTAACGATCATTTCCATCGTGTCTGTATTCAACATCCGTAAATCATTTGCAACACGACTGAGTACCATCATCGTGCTTTTGGTTGCCATCATCTTTGCAATGATCTTCACGCTA
The DNA here is from genome assembly GCA_900313845.1 of uncultured Prevotellaceae bacterium. Classification (GTDB taxonomy): domain Bacteria; phylum Bacteroidota; class Bacteroidia; order Bacteroidales; family Bacteroidaceae; genus UBA3839. The sequence continues at coordinate 4,993 of OMTC01000130.1, read as the reverse complement.
CTCAGCATCTTCACGGAGAAACTGGTGAAACAAAGCGCTGAAGAACAATCGGAAAAGGCGTTGGCTGCCAATATCATGCGCATCCGCCAGATGTTGCTCCAAACGGAAAATGCTGTACACGAAACGGAATGGATGGTGTATAGCCACATCCATACTCCCGATTCCCTGCATTCGGTAACACAGCATTTGGTTCGCAAGAATTCCACCATCGTGGGTAGTTGCGCAGCGTTAGTGCCAGAAAACAAGGTCTCGCACGGCAAAAGTTTTGCACCTTACTCCTGCGTCATCGGTTCAGAAATCATAGATAAGCAATTGGGGTCGGAAGAGTATGATTACGTGAACAAGGATTGGTACAAAAACGCGATTTCATCGGGAAAAACCTGCTGGAGTGAACCTTATTTCGACAAGGACGGCATCAACAAGGACATCTGCACGCTGTCGAGTCCTCTGCGCGACAACGATGGAAACATCTTCGCAGTTTTCACCGCCGACATCTCACTCGAATGGCTCACCGACATTGTGAACGAAGGACTGCCTTTCGAAAACTCCTACGCACTCATTACCAATGCTGTAGGCACCTACGTGATTCATCCTAAGAAAGAACGAATTGCCAAGGGCAACATCTTCGACGCTCCTGAAAACATCGACAATCCCGAAACTCAGGCTTTCGCCCGCAACATGATTGCAGGCAAATCGGGACAGACGGAAATCAAGGAAAATGGCGACTCCTATTTCGTGTGCTATGCACCTATCAACCAAACAACATGGAGTTTGGCTATCGTCAGCCCTCATGGCGACATCTTTTCCATCCACAACAAAATGAGCATCTTCATGTTCATTGGTTTGATTCTCAGTCTGCTCATCATCTCTGGCGTTTGTGTGTTCATCATCAAGCGCATCACCAAACCGCTTTCGGAGTTCTCCGCCGCTGCCCTTCGCATCTCGCAAGGCTATTTCAACATCGCCTTGCCCGAAATCAAAGTGAAAGACGAGATTTGGGAACTGAGGGAATCGCTCGACCAGATGCAATACAACTTGTCGCGCTACACGAATCGACTGAAAGAGGTGTCGGCAAACCAAGCTGTGAGCGACCGCGATGAATTCATTGCCAGCAAAATCCAAGTACAGATGCTGCCGCCAACCTTCGAGAAAATGGTTGCATCACTACCTGGAAGCCAAGAACTGCTGGAAGGGCTCGACGTGGCTGCCACTCTTATTCCGCAACAGATGGTGGGTGGCGACTTCTACTATTACCAAATCATAAACAATCATTTCATGTTCTGCATTGGCGACGTTTCGGGCAAGGGCGTACCCGCTTCGATGATTATGTCTGCCAATGTGATGCTTTTCCGTTGCCTTTCCCGCATGGAGGAAAGTCCTGCCAAGTTGCTAACTGAACTGAACAAAATCGCTTCTGAAAGCAACAAGCAGAGCATCTTCACAACGATGTTCGTGGGTTCTATCGACCTCGCCACAGGACGGTTCGTCTTCAGCAACGCAGGTCATATTCCTCCACTCTTCGTGGGTGTGGAAGAAAACGTTGAAAAGCTCGAAGTGGATTCCAATCTGGCTTTAGCCATAGACAAGGACTTTGTCTATGCGGAACAAGAAATGCAATTGCACCGCAACAATCTTCTCCTGCTTTGCACCGACGGAGTGATTGAGGCTGAAGACAACTACATGCAAGCATTTGGCGAGAGCCAACTCATCAAAGTGGTGCAAAACAACAAGGAATCGAATGCAAAGAAGATTACTGAAGAAATCATCAAGGCGGTGGATAGCCATCGAGCCATGAACAATCCAGCCGACGACTTCACGCTACTCGCTATTAAATTCCTGAAGAAATGCGAAAACCTCACCCCTTCTCCAAAGGAAGAGGAAAGTGAAATGAAAAACATGAATGAGTCTGTATCTCTTCATTCCCCAAAAGAAGAAAAGGAAACATCTAACGAGCAGAGTCAGCTTCAAGTTGCTCCTACTGAGGCTGTTAAAGAAGAGGCTACCGTGGAAAAAGTGGAAGAAGTGGAAGAAGTGAAAGAAGTTCCTGTTGTTGAAGAAACTCCTCCTGATTTCACGGACCATATCACATTGCAAAACCAAGCGACACAAATACGTATTCTTGAACGTTTCGTACAATCCATTGCTGACTACTTCAAGATTTCGGATGACTTGACCAACAAAATCAATATGGCACTGGAAGAGGCTGTCATCAACATCATCAGCTATGCCTACCCTGCTGGCGGCAACCACCAGTTCAGCATCGATGTGGAGCATCGTGCATCTCTCCAGTTGCTGACGTTCATCATCATCGACGATGGCATTCAGTTCAATCCGTTCGAGCAGGAAGCTCCCGACATCACCCTGTCGGCTGCCGACCGACCTATCGGCGGACTGGGCATTCACATCATTCGTGAAGTTACATACAAGCATTCGTACGCCTACGAGGACAACAAGAATGTACTCACGCTCTCATTCAAGTTATTAGAATAAAAAGTCTCACGTCCCTCTCCAAAGGGCAAGGGAAGTGAATAGAAGAGATAAAAGAATTTATAGTTTGTGGAGAGAGTTGCCATCCGAATGGCATTTCTATTTTAACCTTTAATTTTTCATTTACAAGATGAGAACTCGACTCTTGATAGCAACCATGCTGCTTGCTTGCACTGCGATGCAAGCACGAACCCCAAAAGCATCCAAAACACCTGCTCAGCAACTGATAGAACGCATGGCAAAACTGCAAAAGCGCGGCATCATGTACGGACACCACGACGACCCTTTTTATGGATTAGGGTGGGAATGGGACGAAGAACGTTCCGACACCTATTCCCTCGTTGGCGACTATCCAGGAGTCATGAGTTTCGACCTTGGTGGTATCGAGATGGGGGATGCCAAGAACCTCGACTCTGTACCTTTCATCCGCATTCGTGAGGAAATCGTGAAGCAGCATGAACGCGGAGGAATCATCACCATCTCATGGCACCTACGCAATCCCCTCTTGGGCACCACAGCATGGATTGAAGCTGACCAAAAGGCATACGAAGCAGCATTGCCTTATCTCAAAAAGATTGGACAGGCGGACAAGGTTCCCGCTCCTCACAGCACCGTGAAGAGCATTCTGCCAGGTGGTTCACAGCATGCCAAGTTCCTCACATGGCTGCAACGCGTCACTGATTTCCTCTCCACACTAAAAGACAGCAAGGGCAATGCCATTCCATTCATTTTCCGTCCTTGGCACGAATACAACGGCGGATGGTTCTGGTGGGGCAAAGGACGCTGCACCGACGAGGAATTCAAACAGCTTTGGATACTCACGCAAAACTATATCAACCGCACACTTTCCGACGTCATCGTGTGGAGTTGCTCCCCTAATCTCGGTGTGGTTCCTGCCGAATTCTACAGTCGTTGGCCAGGCGATGAGCGCGTGGATTTGCTCGGACTCGATGCCTACCAATGGGGCACGGAAGCCGACTACATCCAGCAGTGCAATGCTGACCTCGATTTCCTCGATGCATACGCCAAGGAACACGGCATGCTCTTCGCCATGACGGAATGTGGTTACAAGAACTCGCCCGATGCCACTTGGTGGAGCCGTGTGCTCCGTCCTATGATGGACAAGCACCCTCTCTGCTACTTCTTGGCATGGCGCAATGCCCAGCACGAGCATTTCGGTTGTGCTCCAGGTCTTGCCACTGCCGACGATTTCAAGCAAATGGCAAAGCAAAAGGAAATGCTCTTCACGAAGGACATCAAGAAAATAAAGTAGAAAAAAGCAAAGATATTCAGAGAGGAGTGATTCCTATCCAAATCATATCATCATCAAACCCCGTCATCGCACTTTCGCAATGGCGGGGTTTGATTTGAAACCTGAAATAGGTGATGCTTCGAAACTTGAAACAGGCACACAGTGCCCTAACAAGTGTCAGCCTACTTCACATACACTTTCTTGCCTTTCACCACATGGAAGCCCTTGTCGGTTTCACGGATGATGCGGCCATCAAGACTGTAGTGGTTCTCGTTGGATTCCTGCGCAGCCTTCATCAATTCAATCAGCGTACTCTCGCTCCAAACAATAGCTACTGAAGCAAGATGACTGGAAGTGGTGTATTTGCAGTAAGCCTTACCCTTTGGCACCACGAATCCTTTATCAGCAAGGATGAACGATTCGCCCTTGCCCTCCGTCACTATATAGACATCATCATTGCCCACGGTGAACGGAGCGTATGCAGTGCCTGTAAGCATATTGTTAACGATAGGACGGGCAGAAGAAGCCTCTGGAATATCCACACGTCTGCCAGAAATGCCTTTCAGAATCAGTCCTTCACCAGCTGCCGCCGTGAAGACTTGCTCAGCTACGAACCTTTGTTGACTGAGTTCCCTCACGAAGTAAGCCTCGACGGAAAGGTTGGAGAAATCGAGAGCCGCCGTACTGGAGAAGGTGCAGATACCATCTGCCGAGAGCACAGCCGATGCTCCACGATTCAGTGCGAAGTTCTTGTTCTGAGAGCCAGGCGCTGTGAACCACACATCGCTCGGATTGCTCCACATATATCCATCCGCCTCGCACATCATGGTATAGGTCAAGGACCTGTCATACACTTCCACCGTGTAGTTTCCGAATTCATCAGTCGTTGCGGAATAGACGGTGTTCCCATTCGTCAGTGTAATTGTAGCGTTGGCAATCGGCGTTCCATCGCTATCGTTGATGACATTACCCGCCAATATCGCGGTGGAAAGTTCAGCGAACACAGCCTCCACAGTCACGTTAGCATCCACCTGCAATGACAGTGTTGCTGTTTTGCCTTTGCTCTTTCCATTCACCTTCCAGTTCTTGAACTCATAACCGTCCTTGGCAGTGGCGGTGAGTGTCATCTGCGTGCCATATTGGTAATGGCCCGTGGCACCACCCTCCACCGTTCCACCAGCGGCATCGTAGTTAATCGTCACATCGAAGAACTTAGGTGAGAATGCAGCCGTCAGTGTTACGTCGTTGAGAACC
>OMTC01000013.1 GCA_900313845.1 uncultured Prevotellaceae bacterium | reverse complement strand
GTACCAGCAACTGACTCCCACACAAAATACAGCACCCAACACCCATGTGGAAAGAACCGTATGGATGAACTTATCGACTGCTACTGGTGAGAGAGCCACATCGAGGAAACTTGTCATTTCGTTTCGAACGGTGTCGGGGTTAAATTCTTGTCCTACAGGATATTGCATCCATGAGTTCGCTACCAGAATCCACCATGCAGAGATGGTGGCGCCGAGTCCTGTGAGCCATGTGGATGCCAAGTGGAAGCCTTTCGACACTTTGTTCCAACCGAAGAACATGACCGCCACGAAGGTGGATTCCATGAAGAAAGCCACAATACCCTCGATGGCAAGTGGGGCGCCAAAAACATCGCCAACTAACCACGAGTAGTTGCTCCAGTTGGTGCCGAATTCAAACTCGAGGATGATACCCGTGGCAATACCCATGGCAAAATTCACTCCGAACAGGCGTTGCCAGAACTTTGCCGTGTTCTTCCAAAATTGTTTTCCTGTGCGGTAGTAGCACGTTTCCATAATCCCCATGATGACAGCGAGTCCCAGGGTAAGTGGAACGAAAAGCCAGTGATAGATGGCAGTGAGTGCGAATTGCGCCCTTGCCCAGTCAATCATGCTGGCATCGACGTCTAAAAGTAAGTTAGTCATATAGTAAACGGTTTTGAATGATTTTTACACAATATGTTAGTTATCAATTGGTTCGTGCCATGTTGCTTTCCCTATTCCTGCCTTGAGGTGATTTCAGCACTGACAAATTCGGCTTCTTCACCTTTCTCGGAATGATGAGAGATGAAATTCGGGAAGAAAAAGATTTTCAACACGATAAAGATAATGAACAGTTTGATGAGAATCACTGCCCAAAGCGTTTTTCCAATCGTCATGTTTCTGAACCCGTCGTAGTACAGGTCCCAAACTCTATGCCAAAATCCAGTTTTTTTCATCGCGCTAAGATTTTGATTGGCATTTCGGTCTTTTTCGATTTAAGTCGATGGCAAAGATAATTAATGGTTTTTTAACAGCAAAATTTAACGATAAAAAAATAGGAAAAAAGATGTGGAAGTTTTGTATAGTGCTTTCGAAAATGTTTCTCTTCGAGTTCGTAAATATGTTGAACCTTCATTGTAAAATTTTTGAACGTTCAGAAAAAATTTTTTGAACGTTCAAAAAATAAAAAATGAACGTTCAAAAATATTAAAATGAACGTTCAAAATTTCAGAAATGAACGTTCAAAATATTTTTATTGAACTTTCGATGTTTTTCTCAATCCCCAATACAAAAATTGAGGATGCCAAGACTATTATCTTAACATCCTCAATAGAAAAGTTGTAGAGACGGAGATTAGAGCTTGAACACTCCAAGAATCTTGTCCATTACCCAGTTGACGGAAGTGGCACTCACACAATCGCAATCGCAGGTGGAGATGCCTCGCAGATGATTCACAACCTGCTGGATGAGAGGCATTTGCACATGCTCTGGATTGGGAACGCTGATGAGTTGGTTGTCATGCTCCGTGTAGAGATGGATAGGTAGATAATCGAAGACGGAGAAGGAGATGGAACCATTGCTTCCTACGATGGAGATGCGGTCTGTGCGTGCTGATTCATGTGCCACAAAGCACCAAGAAGCTGCACCCGTGATGCCAGAGTCGAATTTGAAGCAAGCGTTGATGGTGTCTTCCACGCGATAGATACCTGCCATGTTGCTGCAGAATCCTTCGGCTTCGATGATGTTTCCAAACATTTGCTGAAGAAGGTCGATTTGATGAGGCGCTAAATCATAGAAGTATCCGCCTCCACCTGCAATGTCGGGTTGCAAGCGCCAAGGCAGATTCGTGCTGTTGTAATCCAACTCTCGTGGAGGAACAGCAAAGCGAATCTGACATGAGAGTATTTTTCCTATCACACCGCTTTCCACAATTTCTTTCACTCGTAGGAAATAAGGCAAGCATCGGCGATAGTATGCCACAAAACACGGAATGCCAGTGAGTTTCGATATGCGATTCACACGGATGCAATCATCGTAGTTCGAAGCAAGCGGTTTCTCCACATACACGGGTTTTCCTGCTCGCATTGCCATGATGGCGTAGGTGGCATGAGAGGATGGGGGAGTGGCGATATACACGGCATTCACTTCGGGATCGCTGACGAGAGACTGGGCGTCGGTATAGAACTTCTTGATGTGATGACGCTGGGCATAGGATTCTGCTTTCTCCTTGTTTCGGCTCATCACAGCCACCACTTTCGAGCCTTCGATTTTGCCGAAAGCGGGTCCACTTTTCTTCTCGGTTACTTCACCGCATCCAATGAAGCCCCATTTCACGGTTTGTATAGAATTCATAGGAAAAAAGGATAAAACTTCTAAAAAAATATTAAGCAGTTGCAAATGTAGGCTTTTTTGCGTAATTTTGCAAGCTAATTATAATTTATAGCTTGCGGTTAAAACGATTACTTAAAAACTAAAAACATGAAATCTGAAAATGATAATCAGAAGGAGCTGCCGTTTTATTCATATAGAAATGTGAGTAAATGTCTTTCAGCGGGAATTAGTTTCTTGACAGACAATTTCTTGCATCTCATCAAGTTGTCGCTTCCTGTCACCATTCCCTTCACATTGGTATTCGCAGCCAGCATCTATTTGTCGAGCGATGCCACACTCTTTGCCGATCCCATGAATTTGTGGATGAGCGAGGGAGTGCTGACGTTCCTCTTGCTTTTGCTGAGTGCTGCATTTGTTGGGTTTATTTACAATATGGTGAGATTTAAGTCGGAGGATATTGATTTGAAAACGGTGCAAATGAAGGATTCCTACAAGCAACCATTTTTCAAACTCACAGTGAATGCACTGATTGTTACCCTGATTTTCATCGTTGTGGCAGGTGGATTTGGCTATTTGATGATGAAGTCAATGCTGCGTGAAGCACATGGCATGGCAGAAGTAGGCGAGAATATCGCTATCACTTCGCTGCTATTCCTGATTATGATTGCTGTTTTCATTCCTTCGGGATTCTGTTTGCCAAATGTGGAATTGGGAGAAGGAACGTTGATGTCGAAGTTTTGGAAAGGTTACAAAGTGGGGTGGAAGAAATGGGGTAAGTTGTTTGCTCTCAGCCTGTTGGTCAGCATTATCGTTGGTATCATTTCCCTTCTTCTTGTGTCGCCAGCCATTGTGATAACCCTCTTGCAGCGCAATGCTTCGCTCAGTTTGCTGGAGGGCGATGCAGTGAATTTGCCAAGTCTGTTCCCTTTGTGGGCAGTTCTGATACTCATCATTTCTGCTTTCTTGCTCACCATTGTAACTTGGATTCAGTATTTGCCTTTGGCTTATCTCTATGCCTCTGTGAAGGAAGATATGGAGCAGGAAGAGAAATCTAAAATACCGATGATTTAAGCCCCTCCCTGCCTCCCCGAGGGGAGGTAAATGAAGAATGAAGAATAAAGAATGAAGAATGAGGATGGGGTTTCGACAAGAACTCAAAAACTTAAAAACTCAAAAACTCGAAAACTCAACTGATGCGTAAGAAGAAACCGTTACCACTATTAGAAAATGTGACAATCACCGCGGTGGCAGCCGAAGGAAAGGCATTGGCACGAGTGGATGATAAGGTGGTGTTTGTGCCATACGTCGTGCCAGGCGATGTGGTGGACCTTCAGGTGAAGAAGAAAAAGAATAGTTACATGGAAGCTGTTGCCGTGAAGATTCATCATGAGTCCGACTTGCGAGCTGTGCCGTTCTGTCAGCACTATGGCGTGTGTGGCGGTTGCAAGTGGCAGTGCTTGAAATACGAGGAACAGTTGAAAGCCAAGCAGCAGCAAGTGGTGGACAATCTCACTCGGATTGGGAAGATTGAGTTGCCAGAAATCTCACCCATCATGGGGAGTGAGCGGACGACGGCTTATCGCAACAAGCTCGAATTCGGTTTTTCCGACAAGCGTTGGCTCACCGAAGAGGAAGTGCGTGAGAATGTGAAATATGAGCAGATGAATGCTGTGGGATTCCACATCACAGGTGCTTTCGACAAGATTCTCGACATCGAGAAATGCTGGTTGATGGACGACATTAACAACCGCATCCGCAATGATATTCGTTCCTATGCCTTGGAACACGGACTGACATTCTACGATTTGCGCAACAACAAGGGATTGCTTCGCAGTTTGATGATTCGCAATTCCAATACAGGTGAGCTGATGTTCTTGGTGCAGTTCCGCATTGAGAACGATGAAGAGCGTGCACAAGCCTTGGGGCTCATGCAGCATTTGGCTGACACTTTCCCCGAAATCACCTCTCTGCTCTATGTGGATAACCACAAGTGCAACGACACATTTGGCGACCAGGAAGTGGTGGTGTTCAAAGGTGAGGACCACATCTACGAGGAGATGGAAGGACTGAAGTTCAAGGTGGGGCCAAAGTCGTTCTATCAAACGAATACCGACCAAGCGTTCCACCTCTATCAAGTGGCTCGTGATTTTGCGCAACTCACAGGAAATGAATTGGTTTACGACCTCTATACGGGTACTGGAACCATTGCCAATTTCGTGTCGAGGAAGGCTCGCAAGGTGATAGGAATTGAATATGTTCCTGAAGCCATCGAGGATGCGAAAGTGAATTCCGAAATCAATGGCATCGACAATACCTTGTTCTTTGCTGGCGATATGAAGGATATTCTCAATCGCGAATTCATAGAGGAATACGGAAAGCCCGACGTCATCATCACCGACCCACCTCGTGCGGGTATGCATCAGGACGTGGTAAATACCATCCTTTTCGCAGCTCCTCAGCGCATTGTTTACGTGAGTTGTAACCCTGCCACCCAGGCTCGCGACCTCCAGCTGCTCAATGCGGAATACCGTGTTGTGAAAGTGCAACCCGTGGATATGTTCCCTCACACGCAGCATGTGGAGAATGTGGTGCTACTTGAAAGAAAAATGAAGAATTAAGAATGAAGAATGAAGAATTCTCCATCCGGATGGAGGTAAAATAAATTCTTCATTCTTCATTCTTCATTATAAATTTAAAAAACATGTCTTCTCAAGATTATTACAATAAAAAACTGGCGAACCAATACACCGATTACGTGGTGAAGGAGCCATGCGAACTCTTACAGTTTCTGATGACCTATGTGCCAGGCAATACCCGCACCAAGGCAAAGCAACTGTTGAGCCAGAAGATGGTGTATGTGGATAAGGTGATCACCTCCCAGTTCAATGCTCCTTTGCAGCCTGGACAGCTCGTCCAGATTGCCAAGAAAGGAAATCTCCATGTGTTCAAAAACAAGTTCGTGAAGATACTCTATGAGGATGCCTTCCTGCTTGTGATAGAAAAGAAAGAAGGTATCATAACCAACACGATGCCAGGTCACAAGGAGAATTCTGTGAAACGGATACTTGATGAGTACGTAAAGCGGAAAAGTAAGTCCATCAGTGTGCACACCGTCCATCGTCTCGACCGTGTCACTTCGGGTTTGCTCATCTTTGCCAAGCGTCGCGATGTGCAGCAGATGTTTACCGACCATTGGCACGACATCGTGAAGGACCGTCGCTACGTTGCTGTGGTGCAGGGACAGATGGAGAAGGATAGTGGAACGGTGGAATCGTGGTTGACCGACAACAAGATGTTTATCACTTATTCCACCAACTACGATAACGGTGGCAAATATGCCATCACCCACTATCGCACCCTCAAGCGCAGTGCCGATTATTCTCTGGTGGAACTGAAATTGGAAACGGGACGCAAGAATCAGATTCGTGTCCACATGCAGGACCTCCAGCACCCCGTGGTGGGCGATTTGAAGTATGGTTCCGACGTTGACCCTATCGGTCGAGTCTGCCTCCATGCTTTCCGCATCGAGTTCTTCCATCCCATCACCCACGAATTGCTCTCCTTCGAAACACCTATCCCTTCCGCTTTCCAGGGATTGCTGAAAGAATAGAGCTTCTATAAGAAAAAATACACCTAATATTATTATAGAGTTATGAAAAAAACCGTACTGTTGCTATTGTTATTAGCTATCGCCCAATGGGGCTTTTCTCAAAGAATTGTAGATAAGTTGGATCGTGGATTGGTGGCGCAGAAAGTATCGAAGGGAGTATTTCTTTCATGGCGAATACTGGGTGAGGAATACTATGATGTAACCTACAATGTATATCGTAACGGAGTCAAAATCACCAACACTCCGCTCGAAGTTTCTAATTACACGGATGTGAGTGGCACCGTGAGCAACAGCTACTCCGTGTCTGCAGTGGTGCGTGGGGTGGAGCAGGAGCAGTGTGTTGCTGTGAAACCTTGGTCAACCAGCTACATGGAAATCAATCCCAAGCATGATGCATCCCTCTTGAGCACCTACGTGCCCAACGATGCATGTTGTGCCGATGTGGATGGAGATGGAGAATTGGAAATCCTCTTGAAGTACGACAATCAGAGTGAAATGGCACAGAGCTATCCCAAGAATGGACCGACCGTCAATGGGAAGGTCACTCATGAATACACCCTTCTGGAGTGTCTGAAGCTCGATGGCACCGTACTATGGTGGATCAATTGCGGTCCTAACATGGGCGATTTCCAGAACAACGAAATCAATATCGTGGGCTACGACTGGGATGGCGATGGCAAAGCCGAAGTGGTGATTCGCGCTGCCGACGGCACCACCATCCATCAAGCCGATGGCACCGTTTTCACCGTTGGTAATGCCAGTCTCAACTACCGTGCCGCTACAGGTGGCGGCACCAACTGGTTCATGCACGACGGTGCTGAGTACCTGGTCTATATGAATGGCGAAACAGGAAAGCCATATCAGTGTATCACCTATCCATTGCTGCGATTGGAAAGTGGTGAAAACGACCTCAACGCTGCTTGGGGCGACGGCTACGGACATCGTTCCAGCAAGTATTTCTTCGGAGCTCCATACCTCGATGGGCGCAAGCCAAGCATCTTCCTTGCACGTGGCATCTACACCCGCCACAAGATGATTGCCTACGATGTGGACCCAGCTACCCACAAGTTGGTGGAACGTTGGCGTTGGTACAACAATTCCAATGGCCCGTGGAAAGGTCAGGGCTACCACAACTACGGCATTGCCGATGTGGATTGGGACGGACGCGACGAAATCGTGTTTGGTTCGATGGTCATCGACGACAACGGAAAAGGACTTTCCACAACAGGTTTCGGACATGGCGACTCCCAGCATTGCAGCGACTTCAACCCATATATCCACGGACAGGAAATCTATGCCTGCAACGAGGACCAGCCTGGCAACAACTATCGTGATGCCACCACCAGCTTAATCTACCACCGTTACAATGCAGGCAACGACGATGGTCGTGCTATGGCAGGCAATTTCTGCAACGACTTCCCTGGAGGACTCGCATGCTCGGCACGCGAAGGTGCCATCAGTTTGGTATATAACGACCCTGTTGACGGACTCACCGCCACTGGTGTGAACACCAACTTCCGCATCTATTGGGATGGCGATCTTTGTTCCGAAACCTTCAACTATATCAACGGAAAGAACACGGAGGGATGCGTGGCGAAATATGGTAGTTGGACACCTATCTACACTTGTGCAGGTTCCCTCACCAACAACGACACGAAAGGCACCCCTTGCTATCAAGGCGACATTCTGGGCGACTGGCGCGAGGAAATCATCATGCGCACTGCCAACAACCGCATCCGCATCTATTCCACACCTACACCTACGCAATATCGCATCTACACCCTCTGGCACGACCATCAGTATCGCAACTCTATGGTGTGGCAGATGTGTGGCTACAACCAGCCGCCTCACACCAGCTATTATTTGGGTGAGATGGAAAACATCACCGTTGCGCCACCACCACTCATCATGACCAACCGCAAGCAAGTGGAGAATGGCGGCACCATCAGCAGTGCGCTCAATGGAGAACACGTCATCGTGTGCGAAACGGGTAACAGCACCGTCAGCATCGAGGAGGGAGCAGCTCCTTATATCCTCACCTTCAACGTCCCTACGTGGGTACAAGGCACGGCAAGCAGTGAATACACATCCAAGACTGCCGCCATTAAATACACCACCTACAGCTGCAACGTCAAGGGTGGAGGCATCACGGGAGAGGCACGAATCGTGAAACAGGGCGACGGCATCCTCAATCTGCCAAAAGCCGACTTCACCCATACGGGCGAAACCACCATCTGGGCAGGTGTGCTCAATTTCGATGGCACCATGCGCCAGTCCGACCTCCGTCTGAGTCGCTTTGCCGAACTCAATTCCAGTGGAGAGTTCAAGAGCCTACGTGCCGAGTACGCTTCCATCATTCGTCCTGGTGGCGAATCCGCCATCGGCACCATTCACTTGGCTGAAGGACTCGACCTCGGTTTCGGTTCCCGTGTCATCATCGACATCGATGCCACCTCCTCCAACGACTGCATCAAGGCAAAAACCATCAGCATCGAGTGCAAGACGGGCACCGCATGGACCAAGTACGGACCTGAGTACGTGCAGCCAGTTATCGAACTGCGTGGCAAGAACATTCAGGCAGGCGACTACGTCATCATGGAAGCCGAATCCTTCGTGGGCGATGTCAACGACATCAAGATTGAAGGCGATGCCATTGCATCCTTCAAGCCAAGCCTCCGCTTCGAAGATGGAAAGCTCATCCTCACCCTCGGCGGCACTCGCAGTGCCACCCTCGTGGAATGGACAGGCGAATACAGCAATGTCTGGAATTTTGCCGAGGCAGAGAATTTCATCATTCCTGTCGATGAAACGCCAACCGTGTTCGCCATGGGCGACGTCGTGGCATTCAACGACAATGCCATCAAGTACTCTGTCAACATCGATGGCGATGTGGCACCAGACAGCATCCTTGTCGATGCCTCCAAGTCCTACACCTTCCAAGGCACAGGCTCCATCACCAGTGGAGCACTCGTGAAGAAAGGTGCAGGCGCACTCACCATTCTCACCAAGAACTCCTACACAGGTGGAAACTTCCTCAAGGGAGGAACGGTGAAGGTCAACGCACTCTCCAACGACATCACCGCCACCGGCAATCTCGGTGCTGTCACCACTTCCCCAGCTAAGTTCACCATGGAGAACGGAGCTGTGCTCCAATCCACAGCAGCTGTCACCAACGGTTCGCCAATTCGCATGATAGGCGATGAAGGCGGTGTCATCAACTGCTCGTCCGATTTCGTCCAACAGAAAGCCATCAGTGGCACCCTGCTCACCAAGAAGGGTGCAGGAAGTCTCTTCACGAGGACTGCCAACACGAGCCTCACCCGTCTCGTCATCGCGGCTGGTGCCGTGGCTGCACAGGCAGGCAATCCAGCTGCCACAGTGGAGTTCCAGGCAGGAACCCTCTGGGACGACGCACAGGCAACGTCCCACGCCATCCATGTGCCAAAGGGCAAGTCGGGCACTTGGCAACTCACCAACACCTACTACACGGCATACGCCAATAAGTTGACAGGCGAAGGCACACTCACCATCGTTCCTCGCAACACCGTCAGCCGTGTGCGCATCACCGGCAACTGGTCGGAATTCACGGGAACCATCAAGCACAACACCAGCATCTGGCTACCTCTCGACGCATCCACAGGATTGCCTAACGGCACACTCGACGTGGCTGCGGGTTCCACCGTCACCAACGTCTGCCGTGTCTTCCGCATCGGAAAACTCACAGGAGGTGGCGACCTCGCTCACCCTATCGCCAATTTCCAGAATTCCTCTGCCGTCAGTGGTAGCAACACCTGGCAGGTGGGTAACAGCAGCGATGCATTGGGCGGCTTCTCCTTTGCAGGACGAATCACCGACGCTGGCGGCTCCAACAAGGCGAATTTCGAGAAGGTTGGCACATGCAAGATGATCACCTCAGGCGTTTGGGACAACACGGGAACGGTGAAAATCAACGAAGGTGAGCTTCATTTCAATTCGGGTTCGCTCCTCGGAAAGGGAGCCCTCACCGTGGCTGAAGGAGCACGACTCAGTGGCGTCACCAAGACCAACATGCCGCTCACCAACTCGTCCTACAATATCCTCGGTGAATTGCAGGCAGGCAGCACCGCCACAGCCTATACGGGCACCATCGACTTCGGAGGCAAGAACCTCACGATGGCAGCCACCTCGCGACTCTTGCTCGGTCTGCGCTCCGCCAACACCAAGGAAGACGTTGCCAGCGGTTCCAGCATCAGCAACATCAACGCACTTACCATCAACGGCACCATCGCTCCTTATCTCTATGCATCCTACCAGCCAACCGAAGGCGATGAATTCCGTCTCTGGACCCAAGTCAACCGCTTCTTAGGCACACCATCGTTCGAACTGCCTGAAATCCATGAATGCAAGAAAGATGACAACATCTACAGCATCGTGTGGGACACGAGTCTCATCGATCAGGGCATCCTGAAGATTGCATCCGTGCAGAATCTCGGAACGGGCATCCAAGCGCCACAGATGGCTGAGGACGAGCAAGTCGAAGTACAGGTCTTCACCCTCAATGGCGAACTCCTTTGCTCCTACTATTCACCAATGGGCAAGGTGAAAGCGGCACTCCGCCAGACGGCGCTCTCCAAGGGTGTTTATCTTCTGAAGCTGAAATCCCAAACGGGTAAGAGCTTCAGCATGAAGGTACTCAGATAAGGGTGCTACCGCAAGAAGCTAACACTGACATCATCAAGGAGGACCTCTCTTCCCAACTGTTTGACAAGGGGAGGGGGGGAACTTAGGCGGCGTCTCGGAAAAATGCAAATAAATTTGCTTTTTCGCTCGACTTGCACTAACTTTGCAGTGATTTTTGAATTATCTCCTTTAACAATGAGCGAATCAAGACCTTTCAAGGTGTTTTCGGGCACTAATTCGAGATATTTGGCGGAACGTATCTGCCACCATCTCGGATGCCCTCTGGGCAATATGATCATTACGCATTTTGCCGACGGTGAGTTTGCAGTTAGTTTTGAAGAATCCATTCGTGGAAACGATGTCTTTCTCGTTCAATCGACCTTCCCAAAGAGCGACAACCTGATGGAGCTGCTGCTGATGATCGACGCGGCGAAGCGTGCTTCTGCCAGTCAGATTATCGCGGTGATTCCTTATTTCGGGTGGGCGCGTCAGGACCGCAAGGACAAGCCTCGTGTCTCCATCGGTGCGAAGTTGGTTGCCGACATGCTTTCGGTGGCGGGCATCGACCGACTGATGACGATGGACCTCCATGCCGACCAGATTCAGGGTTTCTTTGACGTGCCTGTTGACCATCTCTATGGGTCTCTCGTGCAGGAGGAGTACATCCGCAGTCTGAACCTTGAGAATCTTTGTATCGCGACTCCTGACGTGGGCGGTTCGAAGCGTGCAGCTCATTTTGCGAAGAAATTCAACTGCGACCTGGTGCTCTGCAACAAGGTGAGGGCGCGTGCCAACGTGGTGAGCAGCATCACGATCATCGGTGACGTGAAGGACAAGAACGTGGTGCTGGTGGATGACATCGTGGACACGGCGGGTACCATCACGACGGCTGCCGATGCGATGAAGAAAGCGGGTGCAACTTCTGTTCGTGCCATTGCGAGCCACTGCATCATGAGCGACCCTGCCAGCGACCGTGTGCAACAGAGCTCGCTGGAGGAAATCATCTTCACAGATTCGATTCCTTACACGCAGAAATGTGCGAAGGTGAAGCAGATTTCGGTGGCTGAGATGTTCGCGCGTGCCATCCGCTGCAACGTGGAAAATGCATCCGTGAGCGAGGCATTCGACTTCTAGCGATTAAATTAAAAAGTAAAAACTAAAAATTAAAAATGAGAAAATTCTTTGAACTTTTAGTTTTTACTTTTTAATTTAATATTGTTCTTTTACTTTTTAATTTTTACTTTTTAATTTTGAAAATTATGATGAAATGGATGCTGGTGCTTACATTAGCTATGGCATCGGAGAATATGTTGGCACAGGAGGCAGCTCAGCGTGGCACTCCTCGTCGTCAGCGTCCTGCGGCATACGTGATTCCTACGGATGCTCCTATCCTCACAAAGAATAGTGATGGCAGTTATCTCATTAACACCTCTGGTCTTTGCAAAGATGTGAAGGGCTATAAGGACTTGGTTCCTGTGGAAATCACCATCAAGAAGGACAAGGTGGAAAAGATTGAGGTGCTGAAGAATAACGAGGGTCCGAAGTACGTGGCAATGGCTTCGAAGGGCATTATTGAGAAGTTTATTGGTTTGAAGGTGAAGAAAGCAACGGCTGCTCAGGCTGATGCTGTTACTGGTGCCACTTTCACTTCTAATGCATTGATTGCCAATATCAATGCTGGTCTGAATTACTATTTGAAGAATAAATAACTTGGAAATATATTTAGGAAAGAAATTAGAATAATTAGAATAATTACTCCAAAAATTTGGTGTTGTTTAAAACAAAAACATCTTATTTCTGATAAAATTATTCTAATTATTCTAATTTCTTTCCTTAGACAACTATTGTTATTTATCCCAAGTTGTTTTTATATCATTATTTTCTAATTTTTTTCCTATCGATGATATAAATTCCTTTTGGCAGTTGTGCTTCGGAGATGCGACGGCCAGATAGGTCGTAGAGTAGGGAATGGGAAGCGGAAAGGGATGAATCGTTTGCGTGGATGTCTGTGATGTCGAGATAGTTGGAAGGAAGGACCGTGACGACGTGGGTGGTATCGGCATATACCAGATTGATGGAGTCGGTGAAGAGGTCGATGTCGGAGAAGATGCTGAAATAGTATTTTCCCACAGGCACTCCATCGAGGCTCGTCATCTTGAAATCCAATTGCTGAGTTTCACCGCCAGCGATGGATAGGCCTTCCTCATTGAAATAGATGTTGGTGGTTGGCGAGGCAACGGGTGAGAGTACGAAGAAGAGTCTGCCCGAGTATTCTGCACCGTTGTTGTGGACGCGGAAGGAGAAACGAGGACGCTGACGGCGAATGAGGGAGTCGGGGAAGATGACGTCGCTCACTTCGAGAAGGGCTGTTTCATGTGCTGGGACGGAGAGCTGATGACTTCCGTTGGCATCTACATGGCAGAGCACATAGTTGGGCGTTCCCACTTGGGTGCGTGCCTCATGGAACGATCCATTTTCTTCATAGACAGGACAGATGCGATAATCGCCTGCAGCAAGATTTGTTGGTATGGAGATTTGGAGGGTGTCGGTGTAAGTGGTGTCGTCGATTTCCTCAAGGGCAAAAACGTGGTCGTATTGATGGAGTAGGAGGGTGGATGCGGCATCTGTCACCTTTCCCTTTTGGATTGGTTTCAGTGCGATGCCCACTTTCCCTGGATGCAGGTTCCATCCCACATTTCCCAAGTTGTAGATGGCGATGGCATCGTTGGCAAGTGGAGAGATATGGGAGAAGGCA
>OMTC01000152.1 GCA_900313845.1 uncultured Prevotellaceae bacterium | reverse complement strand
GTTCCATCGCCACTCCTTCCCTCTCCTACGGCGAACTCATCATTGATTTCACTTCGCCAGAAGAGCTCGTGAAGAATATTGCAGAAATACAGGAGGACATCAACAACCGTTATCCTGACGCCTCCGTGAAGTTGAAACGCTACAACCTGATGTTCAAGAAATACCCTATCGAGGCATGCTTCCAAGGTCCTGACCCTGGTGTGCTCCATGCATTGGCTGATTCTGCCATGAAGATTGTGAAAGCATCCGACAAGGTGTATCTGCCAACCACAGACTGGGAACCTAAAGTGCCAGTGTTGTCGGTGGATTACGACCAATCGGCAGCCCGAATCAGTGGACTGTCTCGCTCCGACGTGGCGCTCTCTCTGATGGCATACGGAGGTGGCATTCCTATGGCAACATTTTACGATGGCATCCACGCTGAAAGCATCTATCTGAAATGTACGGACGATGAGGGCAAAGACTTGGAACGCATCGACAACGTGTCGGTGTTCGGTTTAATTCCAAATGTCAACCGTATCATGAACAGGACTACCATCAAAAAGCTCATGTCGGGTGCCTTGAAAAAGGATGACCTCATCGCTCAACTCATACAAACCACTCCACTGAAGCAAGTGGCAAAGGGTATCGACTTTGTTTGGGAGGAACCTGTGGTGATGCGCTATAACGGACAACGTATGCAACGTGTGCAGTTTTCTCCACGCCCAGGAGTGGGTACGGAAGCTGCTCGTGCAGAGATTGCAAAGCAATTAGAGAAAATCGAATTACCTGCAGGCTACACGCTTTCATGGCAAGGCGAAAAGAAAGCTTCCGACCAATCCATGCGTTATCTCTTCAAAGGTTTCCCACTCGCCATCCTGCTGATGATTGTGATTTTGTTGTTGCTTTTCCACGATTTCAAGAAGCCTGCCATCATTTTCTGCTGTATTCCTCTCATTCTCATCGGTGTGATTCCATCGGTGGCAATCTCGGGCAAGGCATTCGGTTTCGTAGCAATTGTGGGAGTGCTTGGACTCATCGGTATGATGATCAAGAACGGCATTGTGCTGATGGACGAAATCACAATGGAAATCGAATCGGGTATCAAACCTTACGACGCACTGATTCAGAGTTCGAAATCGCGTCTGCGCCCAGTGATGAACGCTTCTCTCACCACGGTGTTGGGTATGATTCCGCTTCTCCCAGATGCCATGTTCGGTTCGCTGGCTGTAACCATCATGGGTGGACTCCTTGTGGGTACGCTTATCACCCTTATTTTCATTCCTACCCTCTATGCTATCTTCTTTAAAATCAAATAGATATGAAATACCATAAAATATATAGTTGCCTTGCAGTATTTGTTTCCTCCTTCGTTTTCATCACCCATGTATGTGCTCAGAACGAAGTGCTGACTCTCTCTGAGGCACGTCAGCAAGCATTGGAACAGAATAAAGAAATTCAGAAGGCAAACGTGACAGTGCAGCAAACTGGATATGACATGAAGGCATACAAGTCGAATTTCTTCCCTCGTATCTCACTTCATGCCACGGATGCCTACTCAACTTCGGGAGGCGATTTCACGCTGAAAGGCGGTAATTTGCCTATCTATTCCTGGAATGCAGCTGCTGGACAGTATGTGCCAAACGCGATGATTCAAGAAGATGGCACTCCGAAACTATTACAGTACGCCTTCTTTCCTGACCAGAAAATAGATATTAAAATCAAGAATGTCTTCATGGGAGGACTCATGCTGAAACAGCCTCTCTACATGGGTGGTAAGATTACGGCGGCATACAACATGGCAAAAATCGGACACACGATGGCTCAACAGAATATTCGTCTCACAGAGAGCGAAATCATTGTCCGTACCGATGAAGCTTACACCCAAGCAGTGCGTGCCAAGGAACTGACGCAGGTGGCTCACTCTTACAAAGAGCTGCTGGACGAACTGATGAAAAATGTGAAGAGTGCTGTGAGCCACGGTATGAAAACTCGCAACGACCAACTAAAGGTACAAGTGAAACTAAACGAAGCCGAGCTCTCCATTCAAAAAGCAGAAAATGCCTATCGTTTGGCTCGTATGAATCTCTCCCAAATCATGGGAAGAAAAGACCTCAACTATGATTTTGATGTGATGTCACCATCTGATTCTCTGAGTCTTATGCCCGAGGAGGCATATCTCATGGACGACATTATCAATTCGTCGAGTATAGATTCCCGTCCTGAAGTGAATCTCCTCCATTCGAAAACTGCACTCAGCTCTCAGCAAGTGAAACTCGCCAAGAGTGAATTTATGCCAAATCTCGCACTGATGGGTGGATTCGACTATTCCAACGGCATAGAATTAGCAGGAAAGAAACTCTTGAATAAAGGTAGCGGCTATGTGGCTGTGACGCTCAATGTGCCTATCCTCACATTCGGAGAGCGCACCAACAAGATTCGCTCAGCAAAAGCTAAGCATCAGCTTGCAGAATTAGAGGAACAGGATTTGCACGAGAAAATGCAACTTGAACTCACGCAATGCCAAAACAATTTCAATGAAGCTCAAACCGAACTTCACTTATGCCAAAACTCTCTCGAACAGGCAAAAGAAAACATGAGATTGACTCGCAAACAATATGATGTGGGGCTTGAACCTCTATCAGAACTACTTGATGCCCAAGCACTTTGGCAGAAATGTAGTGCCGACCTTGTTGAAGCTCGATGCCAACTCCTACTCTCTCAAACAAAACTTCGCAAAGCAGCGGGCAAGCTGTTTTAAATGAAGAATGAAGAATAAAGAATGAAGAATGTATTTTACTCTGTACATTGGATTTTCTTTCCAAAAAAGTAACGTACATTCTTCATTCTTCATTCTTAATTATCTTTAGAATCCTCCGAAGCCGCCTCCTCCGAAGCCACCGCCGCCGAAGCCGCCTCCGCCGCCTCTACCTCCACCGAAGCCACCGCGTTGATTGGTTTGAGGACGTCTAAATTGGTTGATGAATATCTGTGCACACTGGGCATTTGTCAGGATTTCCTGGAACTTAGGAAAATATTCCTTATCAACAGCCAATTGTCTTTCCTGACGTTCGAAATTCTTCTGAATCAAATCCAAAGCCTGCTCTTCAGTGAGATTCTCAAGATTAGTCTGCTGCTCACGACCCTCTTGATCGCCACCTTTAGGATTGACGGCATTGTGTCGAGCATTCTGATAATCCAAATAGAGAACTGTAAAAACATCCTCCTTGGATTTATCCAGTTTCATACTCTTTACTAAACGAGATGCCTGACGATTGTACACCTCAGTAATGTCCATATTGTTCTGACGCTCTCTTCGGTTATTTCCCTGTGCAAAAAGCGATGTGGAAATAAGCATTAAAGCTGATGCCAAAATTAAATACTTTTCCTTCATAAATGAATCAGTGATTATTGGTGAATAAATACAATAGATATTTTGTCCCTTATGCTTTTCGACTCAAGATGCGGCGAATGGTTTAATATCTGTTGAGTTAATTCTTCAAAGAACGAATAACGAAAATACTTTTAAGTTTCAAAATTCACCCAAAGTGGATAATGGTCTGAAAGCATGTAAGATAGCTGTTGCTTCGTCAAGTTTCTATTTTCCAAAGCCACTCCCACAAAATCATAATTTCCAGCACTTTTGACTTCCATCGAAAGTTTTGGATGCTTTCCATCTTCACCATTAAACCAAGCAATCTGGTCGTAGTATTTCGATTCATCAAAAATGGAGCGAGCTTTCAGCTGTAGTTCCTCTGGTACGAAAAGACCTTCGGAAAGGAATGTCTTATCAAGAAAATCTCCACGAGCCTCAATGTTAAAGTCACCCAACACGATAAGGTTCTGGTCGTAAGCATTCACGTCTGTTGCCCAAGCCGACAACCATTTCGCAATGCCGTGGATTTCATCTTGACGTCCTTTCGCACTCTTACCATATTTAATATGTACGGTAACCAAAATGAATGTTTTCTTTCCGGCTCTGAAACTCACAGCGTATGGCGAACGAACAAACTGCTCCTTCAGCACCTTATCAGGATTATTCACCCACTCATTCGGAATCACCAATTCTCCTGCAAGTCCAGAAAGATTCAAACGGCGGGTATCAAACAGATATGCCATTCGTTCTTCGTTTCCGCTCGATCCTTTATTGGTATCCGTCAAAATCATCGACCAATTGTCTCCCAAAAGTTTCAGTGTGTCGCGCAATGCACGAAGGTTCGACTTCACTTCTTGCACTGCAATCACATCGAATCGTCTGAGAATCTCGGCAATACAGAAAATGGAATGCAAATCTCTTCGTGGAGAATCCGATTCCTTGCTCATCCATTCACGAGTGAGATTACCAAAAGCACGAATGTTCCACGAAGCAATCAACAAGTTCTTATCCAATTCCTTAGATGGAATCTTATCGTCCAAATCCGCCTTGAGTTTTGCCAAATTATCCTGCACTTCCAGCGGTAGAGGGTCATAGATTGTACTCATAGTATTGAAAAGTTAAAAGGATTAAAAAATGGTGTTAATGAATCTTTTTCATTCGTTGCTTGCAAATTTAAGAAAAAAAATAATTAACTGACAAAAAAAAGAATTATTTTTGCAAAATATAAACTAACTACTGCTATGCTACAAATTCGCTGTGTCAATAATCATATCACGAAGAGTTTTCCTGAAGGTACATCCCTGCTCGATGTTTATGAATCATTCAAGAACGATTTGGATTTGAAATTTCCCGTAGTTTCAGCCCGAGTCAACAACACTTCGCAAGGACTGAAATTCCGTCTTTTCCAAAACCGTGATGTGGAATTTTTGGATGCCAGCACAGGCTCTGGATTCCGTGCCTACGTTCGTTCGCTTTGCTTCGTGCTCTACAAGGCAACCAGCGACCTTTTCCCTGGCAGCAAACTATTCATCGAGCATCCTCTTTCGAATGGCTATTACTGCAATTTCAGAAAGAAAAAGCACGAGGAGCCACTGACAGAGGAAGATGTGGAGCTAATCAAAAAAAGGATTCAAGAAATCATTGATTCCGACATGCCGTTCCGACGCATGGAAGCCACTACCGAGGAAACCATCCGTGTTTTTGCAGAGCGTGGGTTCTCCGACAAGGTGAAACTGCTCGAAACCAGTGGACAAATCTACAGTGATTATTATATATTAGGTGACACGGTGGATTATTTCTATGGTCCTCTCGTTCCATCAGCAGGCTATGTCAAGGTATGGGGATTGGAGTTCTACCACGGAGGTATGTTGCTTCGGGTACCCGACATCAAGAATCCTAATCAATTGGCAGAGAAAATCGATATGCCAAAGACCTTCGCCATGTTTGCAGAAAAAGTCCACTGGGATGTCATCATGCGCCATTCGAATGCGGGAGATGTAAACAAAGCGATTTTGAATGGATATGCTTCTGAGCTCATCCAAGTGAGCGAGGCACTGCAAGAAAAGAAAATCGTTCAGATTGCAG
>OMTC01000165.1 GCA_900313845.1 uncultured Prevotellaceae bacterium | reverse complement strand
ACCACAATCTTTAAAGATATTCAAATCTTTTGGAAAAACAAATTTTGGGTCATTGGGTCATTGGGTCATCCGAATTTTCCGTTAACTTCTTTTCACATTTAAATAATAACGGCTGCGTCATGACATAGTAAGCAAGCTTTCTCTGTTCATTTGACTTGCACGTCATTTAAGAAATCCCATCCCGATGCGAACGGCTTCGACTTGAACCTTTAGCTCGACGAAGTCAAACTTTAGCTCGACGAAGTCAACCTTTAGCTCGACGAAGTCAAACTTGAATGTTGGGGTTATTTTGTTGAATTTGAGAAAAACACTATTGTATAAATAGGAAAACAAGTATAAAGGAACAAAAAAAACGAAAGATTTTTGCTGTTTATCTACTTATTCGTATCTTTGCAGCGTTTTCAAATCTTGATGAAGTGCAAACTGTAAGGAAAAACCAAAAAAAATCAAAATAGAATTAACATGAAAAAGAAATCTGTCAAATGGTGTTTCATGCTTTGCATAGTGGTTGGAACTCTGACCTCATGCGGACTTGATATTCCTAAGGAAGTTCTTTCGTCGTTTGAGACGATGACGATTGAGAAAAAGGACGTAGAGGTACCTATGAAGTTCAGTGCAAAGCTCAAAGGACAATCCGACGTGACCATCACTCCTCAAGTGAACGGACAGTTGATGAGAATTTGCATCACTGAGGGTCAGCAAGTGAAGAAGGGCCAGACGCTTTTCGTGATTGACTCCCGCAATGCTCAGCACGAAGTGGAAGCTGCTCAGGCTAACCTTCAGGCTGCCCAAGCTAATCTTACCGCTGCTCAAGCTCAAGCCAACAGTGCCAAACTGGAATTTGAGAGCAACAAGAACCTTTTCGACAAGAAGATTGTGAGCAGTTACATGTTGGAAAACTCAAGGAACAACTACAACCAAGCGCAAGCTGCAGTGAGTCAGGCGAAGGCTTCGGTCTCTCAGGCGCAAGCGGCTGTGAACCGCGCGAAGGTGAACCTTGGCTTCTGCACCATCACTGCTCCTGTGACGGGTATCATCGGTGAGATTCCTGTACGCTCTGGCGACCAAGTGTCTCCTGCTTCCAAACTCACCATCCTCAGTGGCAACACGACGATGGATGCTGAGTTCTCGGTGACTGAGGCTATCATCGAGGCATCGATTTCGTCTGGTCTCACCAAGGCCGACAGGGAGAAGTACATGTCGAATCTTCCTGAGGTGACTTTCATCATGAAGAATGGTACTGAATACCCTCATAAGGGACGCATCACCAGTATGACGGGTGTGGTGGATGCTGCCACTGGTTCGTTGGGTGCGAAGGCTTCCTTCCCTAACCCTGAAGGTCATCTGTTCTCTGGTATTCAGGGAACGGTGGTGATTCCGTTCCAGCAGAAAGGCGCGATGGTGATTCCTCAGACTGCCGTAGTACGCTTGCAGAACAAGTCGTTGGTTTATAAGGTGATGCCTGACAGCACGGCAATGGCTGTTGCTGTCACTACGACCGCTACTGGCAACGGTAAGGATGTCATCGTCAACTCGGGTCTCAAAGTTGGTGACAAGATTGTGACCGAAGGCGCCAACAACGTTCAAGAGGGACAAAAGGTGCTGTATCCATCAGAATAAGGGAGGCCCCCCTCCAACTCCCCCGAGGGGGAGGGAAAGCGTGAAGCGTGAAGCGAGAAGCGTGGAGTGTGAAGCGTGGAGCGTGAAGAACAACGGAAATAACGAAATTTTTCGGAAAAACGGAAAATTTGGGCTTCGCAGAGCTATAGGTTGTTTTTAAGATAATCATCGGATGAAACAAAAAACTTAGAATATTAAAAAAATAGGAAAAAGGAAAAATTAAAACTCATACTTTTCCGTTTTTCTGTTTTGTTTCCGTTTTTTCCGTTGTTGTTTTCTCCGTTGTTGTTTTCCTCGCAGAGAAGTGTAACTTCGTTAAACGTTAAACGTTAAACTTTAAACGATAAACTTGAAGTTTAAAAATGAAGAACAACATATTCATTAATAAATATGTGATGGCATGTGCCATCTCTATCGTGATTGCACTGGTGGGCTATATCTGCATGAATACGCTGCCCATCGAGCAATACCCAAACATCGCGCCACCAACGGTGCGCATCAGCACGAATTACACGGGTGCCGATGCTAACACCATCATGAAGAGCGTGGTGCAGCCACTGGAAGAGAATATCAACGGTGTGCCTGACATGACCTACATGACGAGCTCCGCATCCTCATCGGGCGACGTGAGCATCGTGGTTTATTTCAAGCAGGGCACCGACCCGGACATCGCGGCTGTGAACGTGCAGAACCGTGTGACGCGTGCCACTGCTCTGCTGCCTGCGGAGGTGACGAAAGTGGGTGTGCAGGTGTTCAAGATGCAGAGCAACATCTTGCAGATTGGTGCCTTGAGGAGCGTGGATGGCAAGTATGACGATGACTTCGTGGCTAACTACATCGACATCAACCTGAAGCCACGCCTGATGCGTATCACGGGTGTGGGCGATGTGATGTCGCTTGGTAACACGTATGCGCTGCGCATCTGGATGAAGCCAGACGTGATGGCACAATATGGCTTGGAGCCAAACGACGTGTTTGCTGCCATTGGCGGTCAGAGCTTCGTTGCTGCCACGGGTTCCCTGGGTGCTCAGTCGAACAACTCCTACCAATACACGATGGAGTACAAGGGTACGTTGAAGACCATTGAGGAGTTCAACGACATTGTGCTCAAGACGAACGACAGCGGCCATCTCCTCCATCTTAGCGATGTGGCTGAGGTGGAGATTGGTGCCATGAGCTACAACTTCATCTCGAACATCGGTGGCAAACCAGGTACCATCTTCATGGTGTTCCAAGCTCCTGGAGCCAATGCAACGGAGGTGAACGCCCGCATCGACCAGCTCTACGAGGAACTGAAACCGATGATGCCAGCAGGAATGGAATTCGTGAAACTGGAAACATCCGACGATTTCCTCTATGCGGCTATCGGCAACGTGGTGGAGACGCTCATCATTGCCATCATCCTCGTGATTCTCGTGGTGTTCTTCTTCTTGCAGAACTTCAAGGCTACGATTATCCCGTCGATTTCGATTATCGTTTCCCTGCTGGGTACTTTCGCCATCGTTTCGCTGGCTGGATTCTCCCTCAACATCCTGACACTGTTCGCACTGGTGTTGGCAATTGGTACGGTGGTGGATGACGCCATTGTGGTTGTCGAGGCGGTGATGGCGAAGATGGAAGGCGGCATCAGCGATGCCAAGCAAGCCACCCGCGAGGCGATGAGCGACGTGTCGGTGGCGGTGGTTTCGTGTACGCTCGTGTTCATGGCGGTGTTTATCCCTGTGGCATTCATGCCAGGCACGTCGGGTTCGTTCTTCACGCAGTTTGGTGTGACCATTGCCTCGGCAGTCGGTCTTTCGTGCGTGTCGGCGTTGACGCTCTGCCCTGCCCTCTGCGCCATCATGCTGAAGCTCAACGAGAACAAAAGCGAGCGAAAGAATCTGACCTACTATACTAAGAAAGCCTATACGACGAGCTATAACGCCATCTACAAGAAGTACTCCAAGAGCGTGCAGAAGTTCATCAAGCGCCCTGTGCTGGCATGGAGTCTGCTGGGTGTTGCTGCCTTGCTGCTCTTCTTCTTCATGAAGAACCTGCCTTCGGGCCTCGTTCCTCAGGAGGACCAGGGCGTTATCTTGGCTGAAGTCCGTGCTCCTGAGGGTACGACTCTTCTTGAGACGCGTGAGATAGTGAAAAGAGTGGAGGAAAAGGTGAAGGATATTCCTGAGATGGAAAGCTTTGCCACTGCCTGCGGCTACGGTATGATGTCGGGCTCGGGTTCGAACTATGCCACGATGATTATCCGTCTGAAGCCATGGGAGGAGCGTGAGGGCTTCAACCACTACATCGACCTGGTCATCGGACGTCTGTATTTTGCCTGCAAGGAAATCAAGAACGTGCAGGTGATGCCATTCCAGTTGCCTCAGGTGCCTGGCTATGGCTCGAACAACAGTGTCAACCTGGTGCTTCAGGACCTGAAGGACGGCGACTTGTCGGAATTTGCGAAGCTGGCAAACAACTTCCTCGCCAAACTGGGTGAGCGTCCTGAAATCAGTATGGCAATGACGTCCTACTCGGAGCGTTTTCCAAAGTATCAGGTAGAAGTGGATGCCACCCAGTGCGACCGTGCAGGTGTTTCTCCTGCTGCCGTGCTGAGGACATTGGGTGCTTACTGCGGTGGTTCCTACGTAGGCAACTTCAATCAGTTTGGTAAGGTGTATCGCATCATGGCGAGTGCTTCGCCTGAATACCGACTCGACCCTTCTTCGCTGAACAACATCTTCGTGAGGGTTCACAGCGGAAAGATGGCTCCTATCTCTGAGTTTGTGACGCTGAAGGAGATTGTAGGTACGTCGAGCGTTGAGCACTTCAACCTCTTCCAGAGCATCACTTGCTTTGTTCAGGCTGCCAACGGATACACCGAGGGAGACGCCCATGAAGTGATTGCCGAGGTGTTCAAAGAGACGATGCCAAACGGCTACAGTTACGAATACAGCGGCATGTCGCGCGAACTGGAAGAGGCATCTGGCTCGAATACCACTGCCCTCATCTATATAATATGTGTGATTCTCATCTATCTCATCTTGGCTTCGCTCTACAACTCGTGGTTCACGCCGTTGGCTGTGCTGCTCAGTGTGCCATTCGGACTGATGGGTGCCTTTGTCTGCGCCTACATAGGTTCACTGCTCCACCTACCTGGCATGGACAACAACATCTACCTGCAAACGGGTGTCATCATGCTCATCGGCTTGCTCGCCAAGACTGCCATCCTGATTACGGAGTTCGCTTCTGAGCGCCGTGCACAGCGATGCCGCTTTCGAGGCTTGCAAGGAGCGTCTTCGTCCTATCTTGATGACGGTGCTCACGATGATTGCGGGTATGATTCCGCTCATCATTGAGGGAGGTGCTGGTGCCAATGGTAACCGTGCCCTCGCCCTTGGCGTGGTGGGCGGTATGTCGGTTGGTACGATAGCCCTGCTCTTCGTCGTTCCTGTCTTCTTCATCGTGTTCCAGAAATTGCATGAAAGGTTCCAAGGCGGTGAAGTGAAACCCAATGATAATGAATAAGCGTTTAACGTTTAACGTTTAAAGTTTAAAGTTTAACGAGTTTAGAGCTTGAAACATGAAACGTTAAATATTTATATTTAGGAAAGAAATTAGAATAATTAGAATAATTTCACCAAAAATATGTGTAGTAAAAAAACAAATAAAACATATTATTTCTGAAATAATTATTGTAATTATTCTAATTTCTTTCCTTAAAACCTCTTGAAACTTGAAACGGCGCTTTGCGCCCTGAAACTTGAAACCAGCACGAAGTGCCCTGAAACTTAAAACTTGAAGATGAGTTCGGCTTCCTATCATATACC
>OMTC01000353.1 GCA_900313845.1 uncultured Prevotellaceae bacterium | reverse complement strand
GACAACCTAAATAATAGTAGGCTTTCGCACCACTTGGATTCACCTTGTTGGCGCATCGCAATGCCAAAATATCCTCTAAGCGATTTGGAAAACAGCAATAGCTTGAAATGTGCTCTGCCTTTTCGAAGAGGACTAAGGTCTGAGGTCTGAGGTCTAAGGTCTCTATCCGGACGTCAAGCCTTTGACTTTTGACCTTTGACCTTTGACTTGAAATGGCATTGGCGAGGTGTGTGCTTGCCCATCCTTCATAATAGAACGTGAGAGGATTGACGGCATTCACTTCTTCCGAGAATTGAAGTACGGCGATGCATTTCTCCCAAAGACCAGCCTGAGCATAGTCGAGCGCCAATTCGTGGTAGTTGAGCGGATTGCCATGCATGAGTGTGTGAATCGTGGTGATGTCGCCCTTCTCGAACAGGCAACCATAGTTGAAATGGTCGAGGAGGAGAGATTCCTCAATGAGTGTCATGGCTTCTGCTTCGCGTCCCAAAAGCTTCAGCACTGCTGCTTTCAGTGCCCGAGCTTTGTGGTGGTGCCAGTTGCGGATGAGGGCACGGTCGAGTTCGTAGAGAGCATCCTCCAAACGGTTCTGCATCACAGAGATTTGTGCACAAGCAAAATAAGCTGCATCCTGCCAAGCTCCGTTCCATGTCGCCTTATAGAACCAGTCGTAGGCTTCGTCTATCTTTCCTTGATACTTGAGTGCGAGAGCCAGGTTGTAGAGCGGCTCGCCTTCGTATGGGTTTGGATTACGCTTCATCAGCACTTTCACAGCACGACGAAGATATGGTTCTGCCTTATCGAATCGTCCGCGACGGATATACCAAAGTCCCATAGCATTGTTGCAACGCATGTCGTTCGAATCGCGTCGCAACGCTTCCTCGTAGTAGTCGAGTGCACTCCATGTGGCATGGCGATATTGCTCCAAATGCAAGCCCGTCAGATAGAGCTGCTCGTTGGTTTTCGTATCTTCTGGACTCAGTGCAGCCTCTGCTGCATCAGGTACACGCTTCACTTCGTCGCTCTCAGCATGCCAAGTGAGTCGGTTGGCACACACGGTGATTTCATCAAAAGCGGCATCTCCCGTCTCGATGATTTGGTCGATGAGGTCGGCGGGAGTGAGTTGCAATGTCTTTTCGAAGAACAGCGTTCCGTCGTCTTTCTTCACGACGAGTTTCACCTCTTGCTTCGAAGTGGTCATCAATCGGAGACGAATGCCTTGCTCGGCTTCATCCACATTCATGATGATGTCCTTCGATGCCTGTTTCACGATACCCAATTCTCGATATGGCATGAAATACTGCGTGAATTCCTTTTCTTCGTAAGGCTGAATCCACGAGAAATCGGGCTGGTTCTCGGTATAGACTCCTGCCATCAGCTCGATGTATGGTCCGTCCTCATCGGTGAGGTTGCGGTCCCATGCCTGTCCGAAGTCGCCATTGCCCCAAGTCCATTGTTTCTTGCCAGGACTCACGTG
Organism: uncultured Prevotellaceae bacterium; assembly: GCA_900313845.1. Lineage (GTDB taxonomy): Bacteria > Bacteroidota > Bacteroidia > Bacteroidales > Bacteroidaceae > UBA3839. Next base: position 1,232 of record OMTC01000353.1, on the reverse strand, counting down.
GTGGTTTGCCACATGCAACATTCCACCCTTCGTATCGTTCTCGTAACCGCCTTCGAAGTCGTATTTCGAGTTGACGCCCATGTAGCTCGTTGGCACCTTGATGTTCTTGTAGTTCGAAATATCCACGCCAGCCGAGTAGTCCATCTTGTAATAGGTCCCCGTGGCGATAGGGAAAGTGCTGACAGCACGCTTGCCATGGTCGAACACCGCGTTGATGTCGGGTGGAAACACGCTTTGGTAGTCGTCGTTCACGTGTACAGCAGGATTTGCCCACCACAAGAAGGTCTGAGGCAGTTCAGTGCGGTTGTAGAACTTCACGTTGATTTCCAAATAGGCACAACCAGGGCGCAGTGTGAAACCTGCCATTCCTTTCTGATGGAACATACGCTCCATTTCGTTCACCCATACCGTCACACTGCCATCTTCCTTCTCCTCGATGGTGCAATCCACCTCCATGAAAGTGCTCGGACGATGGTGCTGAGGCCAGTTGAATTCGATACCTCCCGAAATCCAAGGACCCGCCAACCCAACGAGTGCAGGTTTGATGACATGGTTATAATAAACGAAATGGCGCTGTTTGATTTTGTCGTATGCCATCTGCACACGTCCACCCAGTTCAGGCAGAATCATCACCTTGATATATTCGTTCTCCAACCACACAGCATGGTAGGTGTGGTCGGTTTTCTCGTCTGCAATCGACTCAATCACGGGGTATGGATACACCACACCGCTCGAACCCTGATACACTCTCTTTTCCAAGAAAATCGGATTCTTCTCGTAAGCCCCACATTCATACGTTGGGATGACAATATCTTCTCTCCAAGCTTTTACCATAATTCAAGTTTTAAGTTTCATGTTTCAAGGCACTTTGTGCCAGTTTCAAAGTTTCAAAGGTCGTCCCCTCTTATCCCCGAGGTGGAAGAAAGCCTCCCCTCGGGGAGGTTTGGAGGGGGCTTTCATTCTTCATTTACCAACTCTCTCTCCAGTTCCTCCAGCGTCTTTCCCTTCGTCTCAGGGCAGTTGCGGAACAAGAAAACGTAAGCGCACAGGCAGATGGCGGAGTAAATCCAGAACGAGCCACTACTGCCGAGGGCTGCATTCATTGGAGGAAAAGAGAAGGTGAGTGTGCAGCATCCTACCCATAGGGCAAAGGTACAAGTCGCCATCGCAATGCCACGTACTCGATGTGGGAATATCTCTGCCAGCAAGGTCCATGTCACAGGACCGAGCGT
>OMTC01000446.1 GCA_900313845.1 uncultured Prevotellaceae bacterium | reverse complement strand
TTTCCCTCCTCCCTTCTCCCTTCTCACTCCTCCCTCCTCCCTTTCACTTTTCATTTTTCCCTTTTCACTTCTCCCTATTCCCCCAGCACGAGATTCACGATGCCCACCACATCCGAGATGTTGATTTCACCGCTTTCGTCCACATCCGCAGCATCAAGATTGAATACATCTGGCACGTTGCCCAACACATAGTTCACCGTAGCAACCACGTCACTAATATCCACCTTGCCATCCTCGTTCACATCGCCTAGCATGAATTGCTCCTTGATAGTCACAAAGTTCTTCCAAGCCGCCGTGTCCTGATAAGTCGGAACAGCCCCTTTTGGTACCAACAGTGAGGCATTCAAATAAGCATAGCTTTCAAAATTATCACTACTGATCGTAAACAAACTCTCCGCAGGAATATCCGATACCACTTTCTTCAACCCATAGCATCCATGAAAAGCATAATATTTCATTTCCCTCACAGAAGAAGGAATATAGATATACTCAAGATTTGAGCAACCGAAACAAATGCTATTGCCAATCTTCTCCAAGCCCTCTGGGAAACGAAAGCTTTTAAACCCCATGCAGTAAGAGAATGCATACGAACCAATTCCCCTCACTGATGAAGGAATTTCAATATCTGTCAACGAATAACAATAAGCAAAAGCACTTTCTCCTATTTCCGTTATGCTTTCAGGAATACTTACTTCGGTCAATCTCGAGCATCCTTGGAACAAATTATTTGAAATCTTCGTCAACGACGAAGGAATCACAACGCTTGGTAGCGAGGCACAATTTCTGAAACTATACGCACCAATTGCCTCTACCGAGTTCGGAATGGTCAATTCCTGTGCATTGCTGCATCCGTCAAACACATAGGCACCAATCGTCTTTGTTGTAGCGGGAATCTCAATCTTCTGCAAGCTGGAGCAATTCTGAAAGGCATAACCATTAATCTTTTCCACTTTTGCCAAATCTACAGAAGTCATGCTCGTACAGTTGGCAAAACAACACATAGAGACCTCCGTCATCGACTCTGGCAGAGACACCGATGTGAGCGAAGTACAATTATAGAAAGCATACATGCCAATGCTCGTAATCGTATTGCCAAGTACCAATGTTTCCAAGTCAGTGCAATTCTGAAATGCATAATTGCCGATGGTCTCCACAGCATGAGGAATCGTAACAGAACTGATGCTCTTGCAACCCTCAAAGCAGAAATCAGGAATATTTGTGAATGTAGCTGGAATCGACACGCTCGTCATGCTTTCACATTCTTGAAAAGCATTCACGCCTACCGACTGAATTGTGTATGGAATCCTGACAGATTCAAGCGACTTGCAAGCCGTAAACGCATACTTTCCTATCGTCTCCAAACCGCTGTTCAATGTCAACTGCCTCAAGCCCGAATAGCGAAACGCATATTCGCCTATCGATTTCACGGGATGGCATTGCAATTCTCTCGGGAGTCATAGACAGGATTGTCATCAGCCACCGTCAAACGCTCCAAACTGCTACAAAGGCTGAAGATATTAGAACCTACCTTCTCCAAACTACTTGGTAAATCAACCGAGGTCAGTCCTGTGCATCTAAAGAAAGCACCACTGTCAATTTGCTTCAGTCCCTCAGGAAATGAAAAACTGCTTAGCCCCGTGCAACCATAGAAAGCATATTCTCCTATAAACTCAATGCTATTAGGCAATGAAAGAGAAGTCATGGAAGAACAGTTCACAAAAGCATCCTTGGTGATTCCAACAACTGGATAGGTTTTAGACCCATAGCTCACCTCGGCTGGAATCACGATGTCGCCCGTATAGGCAGAACCCTCCACTGAAGTCAGCGAGTTAGTCCTGTTGTAGTTCGTCACATTCAATGAAACACCATCACGTGCGTAAGAATAGTAGATGGTTTTACCATCACTGTTCGTCACTGCAATATTGTATGCCAGCGCTTTGTGGCAAAACAACATTAAGCTTATGATAGAAATAGTTATGGATTTCAGTTTCATATATCTGTAGTTGGTTAAGAAATGGAACGTCTAAAGAATAGCAGAAGCACAAAGAGACAAAGAGACTAAAAGGAGCGACTGACCCAAAGCCACCCGCTCCCATTTTATTATGAAAAGAATCAATTACCAAAGATTTCCCCATTCCATACCTCTGCCCTTGATATATGTATCACCTTCAACGTCATCATCATCATCGTCTACTGGTTGTGTGTTATCATCAATGGTTACTTGACGACTGACTTTGCAAAAGGTTTCTTTCAAAAGAAACTTTGCTTCTGTCATCATCTGAGGACTAATATAATATTTCTTGTTCATATTTCTAAAGGGATAAATAATCGTTACTCATTTTCACTTCACAAGAACCTTCTTGCCATTCACGATGTAAAGACCCTTGCTCAAACCTTCAATAGAAGTACCAACACGCTGACCTGCCACATTAAATACATCACCCTCCAAGGCTGCTGCGTTCACAACTTCACCGTCAATCTTCTCAATGTTCACTGCCTCGTCGAATCCATCCTCACCTTCAATCGTGAATTTGTACTTTACATTAGCAGTTTCGAAGTCGTCATTGTCAACAGTAAATTCAAAAGTTGTATTTCCTTTAATCTCACCTTCATCTATGGCTCCCAG
>OMTC01000010.1 GCA_900313845.1 uncultured Prevotellaceae bacterium | reverse complement strand
TGAAGGTGGGTGGCGATGTGAGTATCAAGGACAATAAACTCATTGCCGACGTGGTGGCAAAGACCAAGCAGGGCAACGTGAATGCGAAGGTGAACTATGGCATGAACGACGACTCGTACAACATCGACATGTATGCCGAGAACCTGAATGTCAATCAGTTCGTGCCGCTCGACGAACCGCTCAATCTGAGTGGAAAGGTGAAGGCGAAGGGTAAAGGTTTCGACTTCTTCAACAAGAAGACCACAGCCGACGTGGACCTTGACTTGAAGAAAGCCAACTACGGACAAATCGACCTGAGCAACACCGATGCGAACTTGCAACTGAAGAATGGAATCGTGAGTGGAAACTTGGGCATCGACAACGAGAAAGTGGCGCTGCGTACCGACCTGAGCGGAAAGATGCAAACCAATGCCGTGGATGTTTTATGGCAAGGACAAGATAGAGACGCAGAAGTTCGACTTCTTTGCAGAAACGGACAAGGACACGACCACGGTTTTTGCCAAGACGGGCGACCTCTACCTCGATATGCATGCGCCAGAGAATCTCTTCAAGATGATGGAGAAGGCTGGCAAACTGCAAGCAGCGGCTGAGAAGCAAAACAAGGATCGCAATTTCGACATGAACGCGCTCAAGGAATACTTCCCTACTGCCACACTGAAAGCCAACATCGGCACCAACAACCCACTGGCACAGCTGTTAGGCATACAGAGCGTGAAGTTCGAGAACTTCAATGCAAACCTGAACAGTTCGCCAGAGATGGGACTCATTGGTGATGCCCACATGTCGAAACTCGTTGTCGATTCCATTGCCATCGAGGATGCCTTCTTCGACATCCACCAAGACTCCACGAACATCGTGTATAAGTTAGGAGTGAAGTGCGACGACCAACCTACTTTCAAGGGATTCTCCGCCTACGTGGATGGCTACACCTCGCTGGATGAAGTCGATGCCCACATCACCTATTTCGACAAGAAGGAAGAGAAGGGTGCCGACTTTGGAATCCATGCCACCATCGACTCCGTGCTCAACATGAACATGTATCCTGAAGAGCCTATCCTTGGCTTCACGAAATTCAAGGTGAACAAGGACAACCACATCACGCTCACGAAACGCAACCGACTCTATGCCGACCTCCGACTGGAGTCGCAGGAAGACAGCTGTAGCATCTCCATGCAGTCCGACCCTGAGCTGGACTACCTGCAAGACATCTTCCTCGTGGTGAAGAATCTGAACCTCAACAAACTCGTTCAAGTGATACCAGGCATGCCGAACTTGGAAGGCAACCTCTCTGTGGATGCCAACTACAAGCAAAACGAAGAGACATTCTGGGTGAAAGGAAACACGGACATCGGACACTTCGCCTTCGACGGCACGAACATCGGAAATGTGGGAGCCGACTTCAGTTACAACCCAATCGACGAAACGACCCACAACGTGGATGCCACACTGAAACACAACAAGCAGAACGTGGCAAAGGTGGCAGGAACCTACGACACAACGGGCGATGGCAACTTGGACGCAACGGTGAAGCTCATGGACTTGCCACTCGCAATGGCAGCACCATTCATCCCCGACCAGATAGTCGTGCTCGATGGCACAATGGGCGGCGAACTCAGTCTGAAGGGACCAACCGACAAGCTCGCCATCAACGGAAAGCTGTTGCCAAAGGGCATGAAGGCAAAGTCGGACATCTACTCGCTCGACCTCAGTTTCGAGGATGCACCGTTCAACATCGACAACAGTCGCATCTCCTTCGACCGCTACAAGATCTATGGTCCAGGCAAGGAACCGCTCACACTGAACGGATGGGTGGATTTTGCCGATACCGACGACATACTCCTCAACCTCAGCCTCTACGGACGCGACTTCTGCCTCATCGATGCGCCACGCACCCGCAAGTCGATGGTGTTTGGCAAGATGTTTGGCGACTTCATGTTCCGTGTCAACGGCTCACTCAACGACATGCGAATGCGAGGACTCGTCAACGTACTCGACAAGACGGACATGACCTACGTGATGTCGGAAACACCGCTCTCCACAAGCTACCGACTTGACGACATCGTCACCTTCGTCAACTTCAACGAACCGCCAAGCGACGAGGAAAAGGAGCGCATTCGCCGCACCCACACCAGCACCGACATGAACATCAACCTTGTCATCTCAGAGGGAGCAAAGTTCAGTTGCGAATTCTCCGCCGATAAGCAAAGTTACGTGGATGTGCAAGGTGGTGGCACACTCCTGCTGAACATCACACCTGAGGGCGTGATGAACCTCACAGGACGCTACACCGTGAACGAAGGCGAAATGAAATACACCCTGCCAATCATCCCACTCAGAACCTTCGCCATCGAGAACGGCAGCTACATTGAATTCACGGGAGAAGTTTCCAACCCAAGACTGAACATAGCGGCAGCCGAGGAAACAACCTCCACCGTGAGCAGTGGCGATAGCCGACGCACCGTGAAATTCCTGGCAGGTCTGAAGGTGACAGGAACACTCGAGGACATGGAACTCCTTTTCACCATCGATGCACCAGAAGATGCCGACGTGAAAAACGAGCTGGTAGGCATGACCACAGAAGAAAAGAACAAGCTCGCCGTGGGACTCCTCGCCACAGGCATGTATATGTCGAGCACCAACGAGTCGAGCATCACAGCCAACAACGCACTCAACAACTTCCTGCAGAACGAAATCAACAACATCGCAGGCAAGGCATTCCAGAGTGCCGTCGATGTGAATGTGGGCATGGAACAGAAGACACGTGAAGACGGAAGTACTCGCACCGACTATTCCTTCAAGTTCTCCAAGCGATTCTTCTCCGACCGCCTCAATGTGGTGGTGGGCGGAAAGGTGAATGCCGACGGCAACCGTTACGAGAACGAAAGCGGCGCCTACATCGACAACGTATCGCTGGAATGGCGACTCAACAATGGCGGTACCCGTTATGTGCGCCTCTACCACGAGCGCAACTACGACAATCTCATCGAGGGTGAGCTCATCGAGAACGGAGCATCCATCGTGCTGAAGAAGAAATTCGACAAGCTCTCCGACCTAATGATTTGGAAGAAAAAAGAGGAAAACTGAAAATGAGAAAGAACATCATCAACATAATCATCAGCAGAGTCTTCACCCCCTCCCCCACACGGAGAGCAAGGATTGGATCCACAAGGGCTAAGTCCACAAGAGTTAGTTCTGTAACTACTCCCCTCCCTCACAGGGAGGGGCAAGGGGGTGGGTCCACATGGGGTAAGTCCGTAAGGAGTGGGGCAATCCTTTTGCTCATCCTTCTCCTCGCCTCCTGCTCCACCACGTCCAACCTACCCGATGGAGAGATACTCTACACAGGCATCAAATCCATCAACATACACGACAAGAAGAACACCTACGCCGAGAGCTTCGCCCTCACCGAAGTGGAAGGAGCATTGGCATACGCACCTAATGGTTCCTTCATGGGCAGTTCATCCCTGCGTACCCCCTTCCCTATCGGTTTGTGGATTCACAATGCCTTCATCAACCAGAACAATAACGCCTTCGAAAAATGGTTGCTGAAATCCTTCGGAACCGAACCCGTCACCATCGCTTCCGTACTTCCTGAAACCCGAGTGAAAATTGCCACCAACACCCTCCAGAACTATGGATATTTCAGCGGAAGAGTGACATACGACCTCGTCAATCAGAAGAACCCCAAGAAGCAGAAAATCAAGTACGATGTCTATCTGAACGAACCATCCATGTTCGATAGCATCCAATACCATTTCGAAGGCATTCAGGACAGCATCCTTCAGGCAAACTTCAGTAAAAGATACCTGCACGAAGGCGACCAATTCAGCGTGCCCAATCTGCAAGCCGAGCAAACACGCATCAGCAACGACTTCCGAAACAACGGCTTCTACTACTATCGTCCCGACTACATCCGTTTCTTCGCCGACTCCATGCAAGTACCTCTGCGAGTAAAGACACTCGTCATACCCGACGCAGACATCAATCCACGCGCCAACAGACAATGGTACATCGGAAATATCCACACCTACATTCAGAAAAACAGAAACATCGCCAGCAGAAGAAGGCGAACCACTTCGTCCAACGACTCCATCACCTCCGATTCCCTTCGCCAGCAGCGCACGCAGAACCGAAGTTCCAGAACCATCATCCAATACGACGACAGCATCGTTCTGCCAGGATTGAAGTATGCCTATCAGGGCAAGAAGACACCAATCAAACCGCGAGTACTCTTCAAGAACTACATGTTCAATCGCAAGGAGCTCTACAGCCAGCAGAAGATAGACCAGACGCTCACCAACCTTGCCAACACACAGGCGTTCCAGCAGATGAGCATCAACTTCACGCCGCGCGACACCACCAGCACCTGCGACACCATCGACGTGCAGATGGTAGCGATGCTCGACCAACCCTACGACCTCAACTTCGAGTTCGGATTCACCCAGAAGAGCAACTCACAAGTGGGACCCAAGGCAAAAGCCACACTCACCAAGCGCAACGCCTTCGGACATGGCGAACGACTCTCCATCGGCTTGCTCGGTTCCTACGAATGGCAGACGAGGAACCGCATGAAGATAGACAACAAGTATCCCGACTCTTGGGAAGCAGGCCTCGACGCCAGCATCACCTATCCTTGGCTCGTACTGCCCAAACTCGGACAGCGCTATTTCAAGTATCCAGCCTCCACCACCTTCAGCATCAAAATCGACAATCTGAAGCGTGCAGGCTACTACCGACTCGTTTCCTCCGAGATTGGTGCCACCTACAATTTCCAGACATCGAAGTACATCACCCATCAGTTCTCACCACTGATGCTCACCTACAACCACCTCATCAACGCCACCGACAAATTCTTCGACATCGCATTCGGCAAGCAGGCACTCTTCGAGTCCATCAGCGACCGCCTCATACCAGCCATGCTCTACACCTTCAAGTACGACAACAACTCCAACACCCATCTACGCAACACCACGCGTTTCACCTTCACCATCAAGGAGTCAGCCAACCTCATCAACGGCATCCTCGCACTATGTGGCAAGGACTGGAACGAGAAAGACAAAGGCTTCCTCGACACCCCTTACTCGCAGTTCACCAAATTTCAGATGGAGCTTGCCAACTGCTTCCGTCTCACCGACAAGAGCATGATTGCCACCCGCCTGTTGATGGGTGTGCTCTTCAATTACGGAAACTCCGTATTCGTACCTTATAGCGAACTCTTCTATTCAGGCGGACCGAACTCCATCCGCGCCTTTGGCGTGAGGACCATCGGACCAGGTTCCTACGACAGCCGAGAGTTCAGCGACTACACCTACTACCTCGACCGCACAGGTAACTTCAAGCTCGAAGCCAACGTGGAGTATCGTTTCAACATCGTTTCCAACCTCAATGGAGCACTGTTTGTCGATGCAGGAAACGTATGGCTCACAAAAGACACAGACTACCATCCGGGCGGTTTGCTCAGCGACAAGGGGTTCCTCAACTCCATTGCGCTTGGCACAGGCTTCGGCTTCCGTTACGACATGGAATACCTCGTTCTCCGCCTCGACTTCGGTATCGGAATCCACAGCCCATACTCCACCAAAAAGTCGTACTACAACATCGAGAAATTCCGCGATGGCATCGGCATCCACTTCGCCGTGGGTTATCCGTTCTAAGCGAAAAATAAACCTCCCCACTCTCCAAAGGGCGAAGGGAGTATTATATCATTCTCTCATTATATAAGATAATGGCAAAAGAAAAGACAGCATACGTTTGTTCCTCGTGTGGGTACGACACACCGAAATGGATTGGGAAATGCCCTGCATGCGGGGAATGGAACACCTTTGTGGAAGTGAAATTGGGAAAGAAGAAGACGACAACTGGTATTTCGTCGGCTTCACCACAATTCAGTTTGGCTTCTGCATCGAGTCCCATTTCGATGAGTAAGATTCAGACATCAGATGAACCTCGCATCAACTTGCTCGACAACGAACTGAACCGCGTGCTGGGAGGCGGACTTGTGCCTGGTTCGCTCACACTTTTGGGTGGAGAGCCTGGCATCGGAAAATCCACGTTGATTCTCCAAACGGTGCTGCATCTGAAAGGCTTGAAAGTGCTGTATGTGAGTGGCGAGGAAAGTGCCCGACAACTCAAACTGCGTGCCGACCGCATCTTGGAAGGGAAGGTGCTCGAAGCTGAATCGGACTGGACAGCTGCCAACTTGTCGGACACGCAAGTGGTGTGCGAAGCCATGATTGAAACAGTGTTTAAGCATATCGAAACTGTACAACCCGATTTGGTGGTCATCGACTCCATCCAGACGATGGCAACGGAAACGGTGGAATCCTCACCAGGAAGTGTCACTCAGATTCGCGAATGTGCTGCACAATTGCTGAAATACGCCAAGGAAAGCAACATCCCTGTGCTGCTCATCGGACATATCAACAAGGAGGGAAGCATTGCTGGACCGAAGATTTTGGAACACATGGTCGATACGGTTTTGCAGTTTGAGGGCGACCAACACTACATGTATCGCATCGTGCGTGCCATCAAAAACCGCTTTGGAAGCACGGCGGAACTCGGCATCTACGAAATGCTGCACAACGGTTTGCGTCCCGTTGCCAATCCTTCCGAATTGCTCCTTTCCGACATCGACCAAAGCGAGGGATTGAGTGGTGTAGCCATTGCTTGTGCCATCGAAGGTGTTCGTCCATTGCTCATTGAAACGCAAGCACTTGTGAGTACCGCTGCCTATGGCACGCCCCAACGATCCGCAACGGGGTTCGATATGCGACGATTGAACATGCTTTTGGCTGTTCTGGAGAAACGCGTGGGATTCAAACTGGCACAAAAAGACGTGTATCTGAACATCGCTGGGGGAATCAGAGTGACCGACCCTGCCACCGACCTCAGTGTGATTGCTGCCGTGCTTTCGAGCAATGTAGATACAGGCATCGAGCGCAATGTATGCCTCTGCGGAGAAGTGGGACTCAGTGGAGAAATCCGTCCTGTCAGCCGCATCATGCAACGCATCAGCGAGGCCGAAAAACTGGGGTTCTCCCGCATCCTTGTTCCCTATGCCAACCTCGCTGGACTCGACAAAAGCAAGTTCAAAATAGAGGTGATAGGATTGCACAAGGTGGAAGAAGCCTTGCGTGAACTATTTGGATGATTACACACAACCCCTAAGAGTGTGCAAAATTTAATCGTTTAAGAATCAACGTTTTAACAATTATTCATAAAAGTGAGTGCATATTTTTTTGTTGCATTCACTTTTTCTTTTTAATTTTGCACACTAATTCATATAACATTCATAGTTTAACTCACTTATCAATAATCAAGTGGATGGCAAGGAAAATCCTTTTCAATCCTTTCTATCCCTGATTGAACGCTCAAACGATGGCAACCCAGAAGACAAGAAACTTACTCGTTGATGTGGCTCGTCAACTCTTTGCCAAAAACGGTTTCGAAAACACGACAATGAATGACATTGCCTTGGCTTCGGACAAAGGACGACGCACACTTTACACCTATTTTAAAAGTAAGGAGGACATTTACTACGCTGTGATTCAATCTGAGCTTCAGCGTCTCTTCACTCGTTTGGAAGAAGTGGCTCGACAGAACATATCTCCAGAGGAAAAGATGGTGCAGCTCATCTTTGCGCATCTGGAAGTGATCAAAGAGGCTGTGTTCCGCAATGGTACGCTTCGTGCTGAGTTTTTCCGCGAGATTTGGAAAGTGGAAGGCGTGCGCAAGGATTTCGACCGCACAGAGATAGCGCTGTTCCGCCGTGTCATGAACGAAGGAGTGGATAAAGGTGTGTTCGACATTCGCAATGTGAAACTCACTGCCGAGATTTGCCACTATTGTCTGAAAGGTTGCGAAGTGCCATACATCTATGGTCGCTACGCTGCTCAGAGTCCACAAGAGCTCCTGCCCGTTGTACGAGTAATGGTGGCACGTCATTTCAGAAAATTCAAATTGGAATGACTCTTTAAAGTGAAAAGTGAAGAATGAAAAGTGAAAAATGCCATTCGGATGGTGTCCCTTCACAATTCACGCTTCACATTGAATTTTCTTCACTTTTCACTTTTAATTTTTCACTTTTAATTTTTCACTTTTAATTTTAATATATATGGCATTACTTTCAGGAAAGACAGCCCTCATCACAGGTGCTGCACGCGGTATCGGAAAAGCTATCGCACTCAAATTCGCCGCTGAAGGCGCAAACATTGCATTCACCGACCTCGTTATCGACGAAAATGGTCAAGCTACAGAACAGGAAATCGCTGCTCTGGGCGTGAAGGTGAAGGGTTATGCATCCAATGCAGCAGACTTTGCTCAGACTGAGGAAGTGGTCAACCAAGTGAAGGCTGACTTCGGCTCCATCGATATTTTGGTCAACAACGCTGGTATCACCAAGGACGGTTTGATGCTCCGCATGACTGAAGCTCAGTGGGATGCAGTGATTGCTGTCAACCTCAAGTCAGCGTTCAATTTCATCCACGCTTGCACACCAATCATGATGCGTCAGCGTGGTGGTTCCATCATCAACATGTCGTCTGTGGTAGGTGTTCATGGCAACGCAGGTCAGTGCAACTACTCTGCTTCAAAGGCTGGTCTGATTGCTTTGGCTAAGTCTATCGGTCAGGAGATGGGTGCCAAGGGTATTCGTGCCAACGCCATTGCTCCAGGTTTCATCGAAACAGCCATGACCGCAGCGCTTCCAGAGGCTGTTCGCGAAGAGTGGATCAAGAAGATTCCGCTCCGTCGTGGTGGTACAGTGGAAGACATCGCCAACACAGCCCTCTACCTCGCCAGCGACCTCTCTTCTTATGTCACTGGTCAGGTCATTCAGGTTGACGGCGGTATGAATATGTAAATGAAGAATGAAGAGTGAAGAATGAAGAATACTCATCCTATGAGCAGAGTAAAATTCATTCTTCATTCTTCATTTTTCATTCTTCATTCAGAGCAAAGCGATGAAAGTTCTCTACGAAGACAACCACATCATTATTGTCAACAAGCAGGCGGGAGAAATCGTACAGGGCGACAAGACTGGCGACACTCCGCTGAGCGAGACAGTGAAACAATACATCAAGGAAGCCTACGCCAAACCAGGTGCGGTCTTCCTTGGTGTTGTTCATAGGCTTGACCGTCCTGTGAGCGGCATCGTCATTTTTGCCCGTACCAGCAAAGCTTTGGCACGTCTCAACGAGATGTTTCGCACCAATCAAGTGCAAAAGACCTATTGGGCGATTGTTCCCAAAACTGCGAATAACAACCTGCAAACTCCCATGGAGAATGGCAAGGTGACGCTTACGCATTATCTGATACGCAACGAAAAGCAGAACAAATCATACGCTTACGACCGTGAGAAGCCTAATTCCAAGAAGGCTGTTCTCGACTTTCGTCCTTTGGCATCGAACGAGAATTACACACTCGTGGAAGTGAATCTCCACACGGGGCGACACCATCAGATTCGCTGTCAACTCGCACACATCGGTCTGCCTATCAAGGGCGACCTCAAGTATGGTGCCAAGCGCAGCAACCCCGATGGCAGCATCAGCCTCTGTGCCCATGCCGTCGATTTCATCCATCCCGTTACGAAAGCACCCATCCACATCGAGGCTCCCCTACCCGCTGACCCCATCTGGAGCACTTTTTCCATCCAGGCATGAGGTCGGTGCAATCTCATCATTTCTCCCTATCAACCATTCTGACAATGTTTAAAGTTTAACGTTTAAAGTTTAACGAAGACACTCAGCTCCGCTAAAACTTAAAAACTCAAAAACTTAAAAACTTAAAAACTCACTCTTTTTTCATGAAAAAGACAATCATTCCACTCCTGCTCCTGTTCGCTGCATTCAGTTGCACGTCGAACGACTCCCAGCAGGCAACAACAAATATCCTCAGTCAGTCCGATAAGGACATGACCTTCACCACCGACAGTTTTTCCATCGAGAAGGTAGGACTCGGCGGCGACTTCTCCGCCACCGTCCAAATGCCTACGGGTGGCAATCCTCTGCTCGTCAATTCCGTCAACGAATGGATTTCCGAACAGTTGGGCAACAGCTACGATGGCGACGTGAACGACATGAAGCAGATGCTCGAGTTCTATGCTAAGCTCTACACCACTGCCAAGGACTCCACCCTCATCGACACGGTCTGGAGCGATGGCAAGTATGCTGAAGAAGCACTCGACCGCGGCTATGTGATTGAGAAACTCTACGAAACACCCAAACTCGTCACCTTCGGCGTGAACATCTACCTCTTCTACCATGGTGCAGCCCACCCAAGCACGATTTACAACGCTCAGACCTTCCGCAAGTCCGACGGACGACGCTTCGGTTGGGAAATCATTTATGAAGACAACGTCTATGCCGACGACAACTCATACATACAACTCGAAGCCCAACTTCGTGCAGGCATAGCCAAGCACTTCGAAGTTGCCAACGAGGACGACCTCGGTGACCTTCTCACCATCGAGAAGAGCGACTTCTCCTACAACTTCCCTCGTCCGCAGGCCGTTCCATACCTCACCAAAGAGGGACTGAACTTCGTCTATCAGCAATACGAGATAGCCCCTTACGCCATGGGTCTGCCATCTGTCACCATCCCATGCGAGAAGCTCCCTCTCCTGCGTGCGTTCAAGAACGAATTAGAGTAAAGTCCTCATTTATCACAAATAACGAAAGCCATCGAACTCCATCTGTTCGGTGGCTTTCATTGTTTTTGCAAAACATTTCAGCAATCATGCACCATATCTTCGTATATCATGCGCCATATCTGCGGTTTTAGAGAACCTCTTCTTCGAATAATGTACGCCTCATCTGCATCTCCACTGAACCGTTCCTTTGGTTTCAACTAGTTGCCGAACCTTCGTCATCGTTCTCGCGAAGGCTCGGCAGGACGACGCCGAACCTTCGTTAGTAAAACGCCGAGCCCTCGCTTCTCCACTTTATCCACACGATTCTTTCAGTAAATCCACACAATTTTGCTAAACAAAATGAAGAAGAGGTTCACGAAATCCATTGGGGTCGTCGTCAATCATCAATCCCATGCATCGAGTTCGTGCTGAATGTCGGGCATTTGAGAACGATGGAATTCGGGGTTGCGGATGCCATTGCGCTGTTGATGGCGGTAGTCTTCTAAAAGGCGGAAGGCGTATTTGCCTAAGAGGATGATGGCTACTAAGTTGCAGGCGGTGAGGAGTGCCATGCAGAGGTCACCAATTGCCCAAACGGTTTCGAGACTGGCAAGGGAACCAAAAATCACAAAAATGCCTCCCGAGAGGAGTCGATAGCCTATCATGGCAATGCGGGATGTACGGGGAGAAAACTTGGAACGTAAAGACAAATAACGCACATTGGCTTCTCCATAGTAGTAATTGCCGATAATACTGCTGAAAGCAAAAAGGAAAATGGCGATGGCAATGAAAACGGGACCAATGGAACCTACTTCGTTTTGCAATGCTGCTTGGGTGAGATTGATGCCATTGAGCGATGGGTCGGTGTAGAGTCCACTGATAAGGATGATGAATGCAGTGCAAGAACAAACCAAAAGCGTATCAGTAAATACGCCCAATGCCTGTATCAGTCCTTGCTTCACGGGATGAGAAACGTTTGCTGTGGCAGCTACATTCGGTGCACTACCCTCGCCTGCCTCGTTGCTGAAAAGTCCACGTTTGATGCCATTCATCAACGCAGCACCTAATCCACCTCCAATCACTTGTCCCATACCAAAAGCATTCTCTACGATAACACGCAGCACTTGTGGAAAGAGATGAATATTCGTCACCACAACGTAGAAGGCAAGAACGAAATAGCCTATCGCCATGATTGGGACGATGATGCTGCTCACCTTGGCGATTCGATGGATGCCTCCAAAGACAATCAACAGGGATATGACTGTGAGGGCGATGCCACTCGTCAGTGGGGTGACACCGAAGGCACGGTCGAGTGCTCCACTAATCGTGTTCGACTGCACGGAGTTGTATGCCAAACCGAAAGTGATGGTGATGAGGATGGCAAAGAGAATGGACATCCAACGACCTAAGCGAAATGAAAAGTGGAAAGATAAAAATGAGAAATGGACCTCGCGCAAACCTTTGTGGATGTAATAGGCTGGTCCTCCTATGAAATGCTCATCGTGAGGAATCTTGTAGAGTTGGGCGAGCGTGGATTCAACGAATGCGGTTGCACTACCAATCAGTGCAATCACCCACATCCAGAACACGGCTCCAGGTCCACCAATGGCAATAGCTGTTGCTACGCCTGCCAAGTTGCCTGTTCCCACACGTGTTGCTACAGATACGGCAAAGGCTTGGAAAGACGAAATCTTCTTGCTATGCTTTCCTTTTGGGGATTCCAACAACAATCGGAACATCTCAGGAATCATACGGAACTGCACGAACTTGCATTTCCATGTGAACCACAATCCACATGCTATGAGCACGCCAATCAGGATGTAAGTCCAAAGCCAGTCTATAACAGATTGCAACATCAGATTAGATAAAATTAAACAACGATGACAAGGATTATTTTGAACCACAGATTACACGGATGAACACAGATTTTTTATTTAAAAAACAATGATTAATCTGATTAAAATGATTAAAAAATAATCAGAAAAATCATTTAATCCAGCACGCCAGTGCGATGTTTTTATTAAAAACTCTGTGTTCATCTGATAAATCTGTGGTTTGAGTTTATTCTGTACCATCTGTAGTCTTGGAGAGGTAGTAGAGGATGGAGGAGTTTTTGCGAGTGAGGATTTGGCGAGAGACACGACGGAGGTCGGTGGCAGTGGTTTTGCAATAGAGAGGGACATCTTGATTGATGAGGGAGGCATCACCGAGCATTTCGAAATAGGCAAGACGTTCGGCACGCTGTGTGTATTCCGTGCATTGCATGGCAGAAGATGCCTCGTACTTGTTTTTTAGTTTTTGGATTTCTTGCTCAGGCACTAATTCATGACGGAGGCGGTCGAGTTCATCCCAAATGGCGGCTTCGGCATCGTGCATGTCAACACCTTCAGCAGGAATACCTTCAATGATGAGCTGTCCACTGTCGATTCGTCCTGAAACGTATGCATCAAGAGAAAGGAAAAGATGCTTTCCTTCAACGAGGTCTCTCCAAAAACGTGCCGACTTGCCATTTGCAAGCACATCACTAATCATGTCGCACACTTGGAAATCGGGATGCATACGGGCAGGAATATGAAATGCCATGAGAAGAACGGAATGAGAAACATTGCGATGCACTGTCTTGCGACGCTGACGAAGCTGAGGAGGCTCGGGGGTAATAAATGAAGAATGAAGAATGCCGACTTCGTCGGAGAATGAAGAATGAGAGTAAGTGTGAAGCGATGGAATATCTCCGTACCATTTCTTTGTGAGCCTCAAGGCATCATCCCAAGAGATGTTGCCAGTGATGGCAAGAATGGCATTCGAAGGGCGATAGAAACGATAGAAGAACTGCTTCACGTCGTCCATCGTAGCATCGGCTATATGACTGAGTTTCAATCCAATGGTAGGCCAACGATAAGGATGTTGCTTGTAGCAAAGCGCAGCGAGGATATGGGAGATGTCGCCGTATGGTTGATTGATGTAATTGAGTTTGAATTCCTCCATCACCACCTTGCGCTGTACCTCGAGCGATTGTGGGGTGAAAGCCAACGAAAGCATGCGGTCGCTTTCGAGCCAAAAGGCGGTTTCCACATTCTGTGCAGGAATGATGGTATAGTAGTTGGTGTAGTCGGTTGATGTATAGGCATTGTTCTCTCCACAAGCATTCTGCAAAGGCATATCGAAATCGGGAATATTGACAGAGCCTCCAAACATGAGATGCTCGAAGAGATGGGCAAATCCTGTGTGCTCAGGGGACTCATTACGCGACCCCACTTTGAAGAGCGTATTCAGACAAACCATTTGCGTGGAAGCATCGTATGAATGAAGCAATCGAAGGCCGTTGGCAAGTGTAAAGGAATTGATTTCCATAGGAAAAAGCGAATTTCTTGCAAAGTTAATGGAAAAAGTCGGAAAAAAGGCAATAAGTTCCTGCGTTTTTCGTTATAAAAAAGATGCAATTTGCGCGCATCAGACATTAGGTGTGTTCTAAAAATTCTGTTTTATGATTTCTTACAAAAATATGAGATTTCGTTACGGTTGCTTTTTGTTTGATTTGAAGTCTTTTTGCCACTTTTCTCGGTTACATAGCTCGCTATGCGCCCTCAAAAACTGACAAAAATCCAATCAAATCAA
>OMTC01000014.1 GCA_900313845.1 uncultured Prevotellaceae bacterium | reverse complement strand
CATAAGCGTTGTTTTTAATAATAATAGTTTAGATAAAAAAACAAAAATTGAAATCTATTCCAAATAGGTATATCCGTAGAGTCCTGAGCGGTAGGTGGAGAGGAATTCCTTACCTTCTTCGAGGGAAATTTTACCCTCTTCTATGGATTGTTTTGCCCAGATTTCCAGGCTGCGAACCATCTTCTTTGGATTGTACTGAACGTAGCTGAGCACGTCGGCAACGGTTTCGCCATCCACAATCTTATTGATTTTGTAGGAGTTGTTATCGACGGTGATGTGAACAGCATTCACGTCGCCGAAGAGATTGTGCATGTCGCCAAGGATTTCTTGGTAGGCACCCACGAGGAACACGCCGATGTAGTAAGGTTCCTTTTCCTTCTTACGATGGAGTGGGAGAATATGCGAAACGGTTTGGTGTGTCACGAAATTCGTGATTTTTCCATCGGAGTCGCAAGTGATGTCCTGGAGAGTGCCGTTGTGGTCTGGTTTCTCGTCCAATCGGTGGATAGGCATGATTGGGAAGAGCTGGTCGATGGCCCAGGCATCAGGCAGCGAATGGAAAATGGAGAAATTGCAGAAGTACTTGTCTGCCAAGAGTTTGTCGAGAATGCGGAACTCCTCGGGCGCATGCTTCATGGTGTGCGACAACGTGTTGATTTCGTGAGCTACAGCCCAGTACATACGTTCCACTTCGGCACGGGTGCGGAGATCGAGCATACCGTGGGCGAAGAGGTCGAGGGCTTCTTCGCGGATTTGCTGAGCATCGTGCCAGTCCTCCAGCATGGATCGAGTGGAAAGGTTGTCCCAGATGTCGTAGAGGTCTTTAGCCAGCTGATGGTCGCCTTCCTTGATTTCGAATTCATCCGGCATGACAGGCAGTTCGGCTGTTCCCAGCACTTCCATGATGAGCACGGCATGGTGGGCAGCCAGTGAGCGTCCACTCTCGGTGATGAGGTTGGGCTGAGGAATGTTGTGGGTTTTTGCCACTTCCGAGAAAGTATAGACACAGTTGTTCACGTATTCCTGAATGGAATAGTTGACGCTGCTCTCGGAATTCGAACTGCGGGAACCGTCGTAATCCACGCCCAGTCCACCACCGCAATCGATGAATTCCACGTTGTAACCCATCTTGCAGAGCTGCACATAGAACTGGGATGCTTCGCGGAGCGCATTCTGAATGCGACGAATCTTCGTGATTTGACTGCCGATATGGAAGTGAATCAACTTCAGGCAGTCCTTCATGCCGTTCTGGTTGATGTAGTCGAGGGCAGTAAGGAACTCACCGCAAGTGAGACCGAACTTGCTGGCATCGCCACCACTTTCTTCCCATTTGCCACTACCCGAAGCAGCCAATTTGATGCGAATACCGATATTCGGACGCACGTTAAGGTGCTTGGCAATCTTTGTGATGGTTTCCAACTCGTTGAGTTTCTCCACCACGATAAACACGCGCTTACCCATCTTTTGGGCAAGCATAGCCAATTCTATGTAGCTTTGGTCTTTATAGCCGTTGCAGATGATGAGCGAATCACTCTCCATGTTCATCGCTAAAACGGCATGGAGTTCGGGTTTGGAACCAGCCTCCAAACCGAGGTTGTATTTCTTTCCGTGGCTGATGACCTCCTCTACCACAGGACTAATCTGATTGACCTTGATAGGGTAGATGATGAAGGTTTCAGCTGTATAGCCGTATTCTTCCGATGCATTCTTAAAGCAGGTTGCAGTCTTCTCGATACGGTTGTCGATGATGTCGGGAAAGCGGACCAACACTGGGGCTGCCACATCACGAAGCGAGAGTTCGTCCATCACTTCTTTCAAATCAACTTCCACTCCATCCTTGCGTGGAGTGGCAACAACATGCCCTTTGTCGTTGATGTGGAAATAGTTCACTCCCCAGCCGCTGATGCTATAGAGCTCGCTGGAGTCTTCAATGCGCCATTTTCTCATAATTCTGTTGATATTGAGAGGTTATTTTTTAGTTTCAAGATTCAGGTTTCAAGTTTCAGGTTTCAGGTTTGGCTACGCCGAGCTGAAGGTTCAAGTTACAAGGTTCAACCTTTGACCTTTGACCTTCGACCTTAGTCCTCAGACCTTCGACCTATAATGCCAGTTCTTGGCAAATCTTATCGACATATTTGTCAATCAGTTCCCTGCTGTTCAGAACTTCAATTTGCACGATATGTTTGGCTTTGGCGTAGAAAGGTTCGCGATCTGCCAGTGATTCCTTGATGAAGTCGCGGAGTTCGTCAGGCGTTTTGCCTTGAATCAGAGGACGTTGCGACTTTGCCATGAGTAAATGCGTGCGAAGTACCTCAGGCTCTGCTTTCAGATAGACCGTCTCGGCAAGGGAATTCATATAGTCGATATTGTCGAAGAAACAAGGAGTGCCACCGCCACAGGAGATGACCACATCCTCGAATTCTGTCACTTCGTGCAACATATTGCGTTCCAGTTCCCGAAAACCAGCTTCTCCTTTCTCGGCAAAAATCTGTGGAATCTTCATGCGGTAACGATTCTCCACATACCAATCAAGGTCGAAAAACTCTAGCCCTGTTTTTCGAGCGAGTGCCTTGCCAATGGTGGTCTTACCAGCACCCATATATCCAATAAGAACAATTCTACGCACTTACTTCTTTTTTCTTGCCAGTTTTGGCTTACTTGCCTCTTTCTCAACGATTTCGAGGCATTGTTCGTAACTGAGTTCCTTTGGTTCCTTCACCGTCCTTGGGATTTTGTAGTTGCTTCCCTTGTAAACGATGTAAGGACCATAGCGACCATTGAGGATTTGCAGTTCAGCATCCTCCTTGAAACTCTTTATGTGCTTCTCAGCCTCCGCTTTCTTACGCTCCTTAATGAGTTCAACAGCTTCGTCGTATTCAATCGCTAAAGGGTCAATCTCCTTCGGAATCGACACGTATTGCTTGTTGTGCAGCACGTATGGACCGAATCTACCTGCGCCGATGCTGATGGTGGCACCTTCATATTCGCCCAATTCACGTGGTAGCTTGAAGAGTTCGAGAGCATCCTCGAGCGTGATGGTTTGTAGGCTTTGTCCCTTGCTTAGTTGGGCAAAGCGAGGCTTCTCCGTGTCGTTGGCAGAACCAATCTGCACCACAGGACCGAATCGACCAATCTTCACACACACTTCCTTTCCGCTCTTAGGGTCGATTCCCAGCACGCGTTCACCCGCTTTGTGCTCGCTTCTTTCGTGAAGCACCTTCTCGCATTGAGGTTCAAATTTCTTATAGAAATCAGCCATAGCCTCCTGCCAGTTCTCCTTGCCTTCGGCGATTTCATCGAAATCTTTTTCCACTTCGGCGGTGAAGTCATAGCTTACGATATTCTCGAAGTTATTGACGAGGAAGTCGTTCACCACGGTACCTATATCAGTAGGAAGGAGTTTCCCCTTTTCGTTTCCAACGATTTCGTTCTTCTCGCTTTCCTTGATGTCCTTGCCAGCCTTCAGCGTGAACTGTTTGTAGTTGCGCTTCTCACCCTTCTTGTCACCCTTCTGCACGTATTCGCGCTGCTGGATGGTGGAGATGGTAGGAGCGTAGGTGGAAGGACGACCAATACCCAATTCCTCCAGTTTCTTCACAAGCGATGCTTCCGTGTAGCGGAGAGGACATTGTGAAAAACGCTCGATGGCTTGGATTTCCTTATAGTTGAGTAGCTGACCCTCAGTCAACTGAGCATCAATTGTTGTGCTTACCTGCTCCTCAGTGTTTTCGTCATCGAACGACTCACGATAAACGCGGAGGAAACCATCGAAGGTCACCACTTCAGCCGATGCCACGAAACAATTCTCAGTCTCTTCCTTGCTGTTGGTTGGCACGATGGTGATGATGGTCTTTTCGATTTCTGCATCAGCCATCTGCGAAGCGATAGTACGCTTCCAGATCAGTTCGTAGAGGCGACGTTCCTGCATCGTGCCTTGAATCTCATGCTGATCCATGTAGGTAGGGCGGATGGCTTCGTGTGCCTCCTGTGCACCCTTTGAACGAGTCTGGTACTGACGACGCTTGGAATACTTCTCACCCAGCGTTTCCACGATTTCCTTCTTGCTCGCGTTGAGGCAGAGCGTGGAGAGGTTCACGGAGTCGGTACGCATATAAGTGATGATACCCGCTTCATAGAGGCGCTGAGCCACCGACATGGTTTGAGCCACGGAGAAACCCAACTTGCGGGCTGCTTCCTGTTGCAGCGTAGAAGTAGTGAACGGAGGAGCAGGCACACGCTGCATCGGTTTCTTGGAAATGTCACTAATCTTGAATTGTTGACCTTTGCATTTCTCCAAAAAAGCCTTTGCCAACTCTTCTGTGGCAAATCGTTGGTTGAATTCAGCCTTCAACTCAGCCTTGTCAGCCAAGAACACCGCTGTCACCTTGTAAGATGATTCCGATTTGAAGTTCTCCACCTCGCGCTCGCGTTCCACGATCAGACGTACTGCCACCGATTGCACACGACCAGCGGACAGAGCTGGCTTCACCTTGCGCCAAAGCACAGGCGAGAGCTTGAAGCCCACGATGCGGTCGAGCACGCGGCGAGCCTGCTGCGCATTCACCAAGTTGATGTCGATATGACGAGGTTTCTTGATGGCATCCAGGATGGCATCCTTTGTGATTTCGTGAAACACGATACGTTTGGTCTGCTTAACGTTCAGTCCCAGCACCTGAGCCAAGTGCCAAGAGATGGCTTCTCCCTCGCGGTCCTCATCGGATGCGAGCCACACCGTATCAGCTTTGTTGGCTGCTGTCTTCAGCGTTTTCACGAGAGCGGTTTTCTCTTCAGGAATCTCGTATTGTGGAGTGAAATTATTGAGGTCCACGCTAAATTCATTTTTCTTGAGATCGCGGATATGTCCGTAACTCGAAAGCACCTTGTAGTCCTCACCAAGGAATTTCTCCAATGTCTTTGCTTTTGCGGGAGACTCTACAATAACTAAGTTCTTTTGCATATATTCTTCCAAATCAAAAAATCAATCTACACATCGTTGGGATTTACGCAAGTCGATACCTGCCAACACCCCAAATTTTCTAAAATCGGGCGCAAAGTTATAAAAAAAGCAGATTCAAACCTATTTAATAAGGTAAGAATCTGCAAAAATTTATTTTTTTAACTTGGCAAATCCTTGAAATTTAGGAGTTGCCATGTTTTTTCGTTGGAATCAAAAGCTGCTTATTCCTTATTTTTCAGCAGGCTTGATTGGGCTGGTCATACCCACGACGAGCTTGTTGCCTCCCTTGAAAATCTGACGGGCAGTTTCCTGAATGTCGGCAACCGAAATCTTATCTACCTGCTCGTCATAACCGTCCACGTAGTTCTTGCCCTCGCGAGTGAGGTTAATCATCTGAGCAAGCCAGTAGCCGTTATTCTTCAGGCTTTCTGCATGACTGCGGTGCATGTATTCCTTCACCTTCTGCAATTCTTCTGCCTTAGGACCATTTGCCACCATGTCGTCAATGCCCTTGTAGATGATTTCTGTCATCTTCTCACGCTTGTCTGGAGCTGTAGGCAACTGAATCTGAATCATACCGATTTCCTCTGGATAGTCTGAGGTGTTGCCGCTCACTGGGATGGAGTAAGCGCCACCTTCGTCCTCGCGTACGGTTTCTGTATAGAGGGTTGTCATCAACTGGCCGAGCATGCTTACCTTCAGCGTGTTCTCGAGGGATTCCTTCATAGGTGCGTGATAGAGGAATACGCAAACGGCATTTGGTGTTTCCAGTTCTTTCTCGAACACATTTTCCATCACACCCTTGCGGAGCTTCATGTCAATGGTGTTGTACTTCTCTGAACCCTTCTTCGTAGGGAGTGAACCGAGATACTTCTCGAAGAGTGGAGTGGCGGTTTCGAGGTCGATGTCGCCGATGAAATAGAATTCAAAGTCGTCGCCGTCGGCAAAGCGCTCCTGATAGTAT
The DNA here is from genome assembly GCA_900313845.1 of uncultured Prevotellaceae bacterium. Lineage (GTDB taxonomy): Bacteria > Bacteroidota > Bacteroidia > Bacteroidales > Bacteroidaceae > UBA3839. The sequence continues at coordinate 16,684 of OMTC01000014.1, read as the reverse complement.
TTCAGAACGTTGTCGTAATTGATGGCATCGATGTCGGCTGCTGTTGGATGGATTTCCAAACGAGCCTTCTCGTTGTTGTTGTAAAGCACCTTCACGAGGGTATCCTGCAATGCGATCATTGGTGAGCGTTCTGCCATTGCCAATGCTGACTTGGTGCGCTCCATCATTGCCTTCACGGCTTCATCGTCACGACGTGGAGATGTGAAGCAGAGATAGGTGAGCTGCAGCATGGTCTCGAGGTCCTTTGTTACGCATGATCCCGTTACACCTTCTGAGCGTTCATCAACGGATGGGGATGCACTTGCCTGAATACCAGCGAGTTTCTTCTTTAGGTCGGTGGCGGAGAAGTTGCCCCATCCACCGAGTTCTGTGAGGTCGGATGCGTTGCTCACGTCGAGATACTTGTCATCGCTATAAAGGGATGCACCTCCCCAGCTGGTAGCCGTCATCGAGATGGAGTTTGGACTGTAGTCAGTCTTCTTCACGTGGATCTTGATGCCATTCTTCAAGGTGAGTACCTTGGAGTCGAATTCACCGTCAACAATCTTCTTCACCTTGCTGCCCTTGAGTTCGGTAGCAATGAGTGGGTCTGTGTTCACTTCTTCCTTATAGGCCTCGATGTCCTCTGCACGCACGGCATGGAGTATGTCGATCACTTCCTGCTTGGATGGATAGTTCACGCCTTCCTTGTCGGGACCCAGCATCAGGACGACGAGGTTGGAGTCGTTCTCTGGTACCAACTGCTTGAGTGACTGGTTCACCATTTCGAGGCTGAACGATGGCACAAGCATATTCTTCATGGTCTGATACTCCCATTCTATGCCTGGCATGGCTACGTTGTCGAGGAAGTTGCGCACACATTCGTTCACGTAATTGTCTGAATACACCTTGTCCTTCTTGGCATAGATATTCTCCAAGCGAGAAAGGTATTCTGTTTTGTAGCGCTCAAATTCCGATTCTGTGAAACCGTGACGGGATGCACGGAGCATTTCACGATAGAGGGCTGAGATGCCTTCCTTGTAGGCATTGTCCTTGAACACCACTTGTCCCTGGAACGCATCCTTGGTGTTGGCAGCGAAGAAATTACCATCTTGTGCATTTGCCATGAGGAATGGTGCGTTCTCCTTCTGCAAGATTTCCTGAATACGACTGCTGAACATGCCGCTGATGGCATCAGTGATGTAGTCCTGTGCGTAGTAAGCCATGGTGTTGCGCAACTCGCGAGGGAATGCTTCGTGCTTCATGAAGAGGAGGCACACGTTGGAAGTCTGTTCCTTGTCCTTCTGGATGGAAACGATTGGCTCGTTGTTGTCGGGCACTGGATAGTATTCACGCACGGCTCCGTTCTTCACGGCTGGAATGTCGGCAAAAGTCTTATTGATTTTCTGCTCCATCTTGTCAACATCCACGTCGCCTACGATGACGATGCCCTGCAAGTCAGGACGATACCACTTGTGGTAGTAGTCGCGGATGTCCTTGTATGGGAAGTTCATCACGATTTCCATCGTTCCGATTGGCATGCGATCTGCATATTTGCTGCCAGGATAAATCTCTGGGAGTGCCTTTTCCTGCATACGCTGCATGGCTGAACTGCGTAGGCGCCATTCTTCGTTGATGACTCCACGCTCCTTGTCGATTTCACTGCCTTCGAGAAGGAGGTCGTGGCTCCAGTCATGAAGGATGAGCAGACAGGAATCGAGTGTCGATTCGCGGTCTGTCTTCACATTATCTATATTATAGACAGTCTCGTCGAACGAAGTGTAGGCATTGAGGTTCTCGCCAAACTTCACACCGATGCTCTCCAAGTAGGTCTTCAGCGTGTTGCCTGGATAATGTGTCGTTCCGTTGAAGCACATGTGCTCAAGGAAGTGGGCAAGACCACGCTGTGAGTCATCTTCCTGCATACTTCCCACCTTTTGTGCGATGTAGAAATAAGCGCGGTTTTCAGGCCAGTTGTTGTTACGAATGTAATAGGTGAGTCCATTTGGCAGAACACCCTTGCGCACAGCTGGGTCCAAATCGAGTTGAGGCATCTGCGAGAAATCCTGAGCACTCGCTCCAAGGCAACTCACAGCTGCCAAAACAGTGAAAATTAATCTTCTAAAAGTCATAAATAATAAGTATTTGAATTGATAAGTAGTTTAGTTATGATTGGCATTGGCTTCGCCAAGTTTCAAGTTTCAATTTGGCTTCGCCAAGTTTCAGGCTTCAAGTTGGCTCCACCAATGCTAACGCCATTCTTCTTTCTACGTAAAAAGTCCATTTTCATCATAAAGAGATAGGAAAAAGTGGAAAACTATCACCTATCTCTTAATAAACTATCTATAGAAAGCCTCCCCTCGCGGGAGGTTTGGAGGGGGCTTTTATTTAAATGTTCCGCTTCCCTTCTTGTCGTCGAGGGCATGCTTAGGATAATCCACGGTATAGTGCAAACCGCGACTTTCCTTTCTCTCCAGTGCCTGGCGAGTAATCAGATACCCCACATTAATCATATTGCGAAGTTCGCAGATGTCCTTCGTTGCCTTCACACGCTTGAAGAGGTGCTCTGTCTCTTCGTAGAGCAGGTCGAGACGCTCCCAGGCACGATGCAAGCGGAGGTCGCTTCGCACGATACCCACGTAGGTGGACATCACCTGTCCCACTTCCTTCATGTCCTGGTTAATCAGCACTTTCTCCTCGTTGCTCAGCGTACCCTCGTCGTTCCACTCAGGGATTTTCTCGTTGAATTCGTAATCGTCAATCACACTCAGAGAGTGCTTGGCAGCTGCATCGGCATAGACCACAGCCTCGATGAGCGAGTTGGAAGCAAGACGGTTGCCACCGTGCAAGCCTGTGCATGAGCATTCGCCCACGGCATAGAGTCGTTTGATGCTCGATTGTCCGTCGAGGTCCACCTTGATACCGCCACACATGTAATGAGCACAAGGAGTTACAGGGATATATTCCTTCGTGATGTCGATACCGATAGAGAGGCACTTCGCATAGATGTTAGGGAAGTGATGCTTGGTTTCCTCTGGGTCCTTATGGGTGACGTCAAGGCAAACATGGTCGATACCGTGAATCTTCATCTCGTTGTCGATGGCACGTGCCACAATGTCGCGTGGTGCCAAACTCAGTCTCTCGTCATATTTCTGCATGAATTCCTCACCTGTAGGCAAGCGGAGAATACCTCCGTAGCCGCGCATCGCCTCGGTGATGAGGTAAGCAGGATGGGTTTCGCCTGGGTTATATAGGGCAGTAGGGTGGAACTGCACGAATTCCATGTCCTTCACCTTGCCCTTGGCACGATAGACCATGGCAATGCCGTCGCCCGTGGCGATATTTGGATTGGTGGTCGTGGCATACACAGCACCTGTGCCACCCGTAGCCATCAAAGTGACTTTCGAAAGGTAGGTGTCGATTTTGCCTGTATTGGGATTCAGAACGTAGGCACCATAGCATTCGATGTCGGGTGTGCGACGCGTCACACGAATACCGAGATGGTGCTGCGTGATGATTTCCACGGCAAAGTGGTTTTCCAGAATCTCAATGTCGGGATTGTTGCGGATGGCTGCCATCAGTCCACGCTGGATTTCAGCACCCGTATCGTCGGCGTGGTGCAGGATGCGGAACTCTGAGTGACCACCCTCGCGATGAAGGTCGAACTCACCATCTTCCTTCTTGTCGAAGTTGACACCCCAATTCACCAGTTCCCTGATGCCATCAGGAGCGTTGCGCACCACCTGTTCCACGGCATCGCGGTCGCTGATCCAGTCGCCTGCAATCATGGTGTCTTCGATGTGCTTTTCGAAATTATCTACAAGAAGGTTAGTGACGGAGGCAATGCCTCCCTGTGCCTTAGCGGTATTGGCTTCTTCAAGGCTTGTCTTGCAAATGATGGCAATCTTACCCTTTTTAGCGCGTGCCACTTTCAAGGCATAACTCATACCAGCTACGCCTGAGCCGATGATGAGAAAATCAAATTTACGTGTCATTGACGAGTAATTTTATGCGTAAAACATGCAAAAATACTAAAAACCAACGATATGCACCCATCTTTTCACCATATTTTCTGTTTTTTTCCTAAATTTGCATGGTTTTAATGGAGTTTTGCCATCTGTGAAGCCATATTTAACGAAAACATAAAATAAAATATGCAAAGACTTTTTCACGCCAAAATACAGTTTCAAAGTTGGGTCCTGCTCATTGCCGTTCTCTTCGTTTTTGCTTATTCGGCATGGCACAAGCAGCCCATCATCCTCCTGTTGTCGTTGATTCTCATGATTGTGATGATTGACCGCATGATTCACACCACCTACACCATCTCCGACACCCACCTCATCATCCATACAGGTAAGTTCTCGAAGGACCAATTGATTCCCCTCGAAAATCTCATCCGTTTGGAGAAAATCAGAGGCATCCGCCTCTTTGGCAAGTCCTTCAACTCCTTCCTCCTACTCACCTATCAAGAGGAAGGCATCGAGAAATCCCAAGCCGTCATTCCTCAAAACGAAGACGACTTCGTGAAATGTTTGCAAAAACATAAGCTTGGCTCAACAAATGCTGATAAGCTTTAGTAGATACATTTTTAGGAAAGTAATTAGAATAATTAGAATAATTTCTCCAAAAATGGGTGTTGTTTTTTTAAACATATTATTTCTGACTTAATTATTCTAATTATTCTAATTTCTTTCAAATAAAAACATACCATTATTTTGTGTTATTTACTTCCTTTGCTCAAACACTTACATAAAAATGACAAAACATATCTTTTCTTTATTATTCGTCGTTGCTTCTGCCTTTACGGCTCAAGCACAAGACGTTATTCCTCAGCGTTATCCTGTTGAAAAGCAATCGCAAGGAGTGGAGGAAATCCGTGTGCGCACGGAATACGCACTGATGTACGATAGCGTACCTGAGTCCGATGATTCCTTAATCCTTCCTCCTGCCGATTCCATTCCCGAAGCACATGCCCTCTCTTGGAGCGACATCGTCAAGGAACGTCTTGCAGCGATGGCTCGCGAAGCCGACCAAGCAAATTTCAACACAGGACTTTGCGTCTATGACCTCACGGGCGATTCTCTCCTCTTCACTTACAACCACAACAAAGTGATGCGTCCTGCCTCCACGCAGAAGATTCTCACCGCCGTGTCTGCTCTCGACCTTTTGGGCAAGAACTATTTCTTCAAAACCCGCACTTACTATGATGGAACCATCCAACAAGTGCAACAGAAAATCCCGAATCCATCGAAAGAAATTGATTCCACTTTGCCCGATTCCATCCTATTTAGTAAGCGTGTTCTGCGAGGCAATATCTATGTGGTGGGTGATTTCGACCCGCTCGTTTCCTATTCCGACCTCAAGGACATAGCACGTGCTGTTCGAGAACTTGGCATCGACAGCATCGACGGGCGCATCGTGGGCGATGTCAGCATGAAGGATACCGACCAACTCGGCAACGGTTGGTGTTGGGACGATGTGCCTTCCCGACTCATCCCTTATCTCAGTCCGCTTATCTTCAACCACGAACAGAGCATCACCTCCAGTTCCAGCAATTGCATTCCGCATCCCGAAGAGTATTTCGTGCAGATTTTAGCCAGCGAAATCCGTGCTTTGGGCATAGGAGTGCGTCCTTTTGCTACCGAAATCACTTCCTCCCCTTGTCCTCGCACTCGTCTGCTCCACACCATCACCAATACCCTCGAGTCGGTGTTGGAGCGCATGATGAAACGAAGCGACAACCTCCATGCAGAAGCCGTCTTCTATCAGTTGGCGAAGCGTGGCAAGTCCGCAGGAGCGACTTGGAAGGATGGAGCCAAACAAGTGGAATCCGTGCTTACCAAGGCTGGCGTCTCCACTTCCGATGTGAAGGTAGCAGATGGTAGTGGTGTTTCTCTTTATAATTATGTAAGTGCGTGGAGCGAAGTGAAGATGCTTCGCTATGCCTATCGCAACAAACAAATCTTCACGCCCCTCTATGAGTCCATGCCTATCGCAGGTGTGGATGGCACCATCTCCGACCGCATGCGCTCGGGTGCAGCCTATCAGAATGTGCATGCCAAGACGGGTACCGTCACGGGTGTCTCTTCCCTTTCAGGTTATGTCCGTGCCTCCAATGGCAATCTCCTTGCCTTTGCCATCATCAACAATGGCAATCTCCGCACCGCCACAGGCCATAACTTCCAGGACCGCGTTTGCCAAATCTTAGCCAAGTAGAATCAGATTCCTTTGCTTGTCCTATCTTTCTCCTTCGGTTCTACTGACGTTCCCCTTTGCTTTTGCAAAACTTTTCCTTTGTTTTCACTGGCGTTTTCCTTTGATTTTACTGAACTGTCGAGCCCTCAACGTTGACACGGCGAGCGCTCGTTATCGAAATGACGAGCGCTCGCTGAAACGATAACGAGCGCTCGGCAACTAGTTGAATCCAAAGGAACGGTTCAGTCAGTCCCCAAAATTGCTTCTGACAATCCCCACATGCGCTTCTCTTTGTTTCACGTAAAACAAAAGGCATGTCCAACGATTCATCTCGTTCGGCATGCCTTTTTATCATTACTTAATGGTTGTTATGATGTCGTTTTACGTATTTCTTGTTCGTAGCCAAGTGGCAAGGAAGAAATCCTCTATGCGATAGCCGTCGTTGGTTTTCACGATGATGTATTTGTTAAGCAAAGCTGTAAGGGCTGTTTGCAGTGAACTGGCAGAGACCAAGCGATGCTTCTTGATGAAAAGGGAAGAGGTGACGGATTGGGCATATCCTTCGGTAGCAATGGCACTGAGCACTTGTCGCTGTTTGATGGAAAGCATGGAGAGTGTGGATTCATAGGACACTCCCTGCATTTGGAGGATATTCTGTTCCGCTTCTGGCAACATCTCCAGGGTGCATTTCTCACCTTTGTTGGTCATACTGAAAAGCTCATTCATCAGCATTTGCACAAACCAAGTGTAGCCTTCATAACGGTCGTAAGCCATACGAATCACATCTCGGTCTATTTCCTTGTCATGGGCGATGAAAAGGCGATAGGCAAAATCCGTGTAAGTTTCCTTGGGGATGGTTCCAAGTCCCATCGTTATTGCACTTTGATAGAATGGCTTCGAGGAGGAATTGAACATGTTCGACATGATATGGCGCTTACTGCCTGAGAAGATAAAGGAACTGTTGCTGCAACGCTGGATGTGGGTGCGAAGCAGTGCCTCCACATTCTTTTCAGGATATTCGCCTATTTGCTGAAACTCATCAATGGCAAGATGCAAGGTTTGTCGGCTGCTTCCAAATAGGCGAAAATTTCAGCAAGCGTGGTTTCGGGCGTATGAATATCACCGATTCCTATGTCGAAAGTTGGGTCGCCTGTCCTACTGTCGATGGAGAACCCTAAACGTAGGGACTGAACCATAGCAAAGAACTTCTCCAAAAATCGAGACTTCCTTGTTTTCAACGAGCGATAGACTTCACTGCCTAAATTCAGCACCAGTTCGTTGAGAGAGGAAGTGGCATAAAGGTCAACATAGAATGTGTAGTAATGCTCTATGATTTCCTTTTGAGCAAAACAATGATGAATCAGTCCGCTCTTGCCAAGGCGACGGGGAGAAATGAGTGCCACATTCCTACCATTCTTGATTTGTTTCAGAAGGGTTTGGGTTTCTTCCTGTCTGTCACAAAAGTATTCTTCAGGAATCATCTTGCCCAAGATGAAGGGGTTCGAATAGTTGGATGCTTTCATTTTATCTCTTTTTAGATTATTGCTTTTTAGGTAATTTGTTGCAAATGTAGTTCTTTCCGAAAGATTCTCAAAGAAAATGAGTGAAAAAACACTGAGTGAGGAACAAAAAACAATGGACAAAGTTCTCAACATGACGTTGTACTTTGTCCATTGTCGGTATGTGCTTTGTTCTTCGAACTACTGTTTTTTCATTCTGTAGGCTTTCTGATTGAATTCTATAGCGACATTGAGGGCAGGAATCCAACCGAGGGTTTTAGGGTAGTAGGTGAGGTTGAAATAAGGACGGAGGCGAAGGCAATTGTTCAGTTGCTCGATGCTGGAAGAACGGGTTTTCAGCATCACCTTGCGCTTGAGGATGAGGTCGGTTATCATACCCATACTGAGGGAGATGCCTGCACGCTCCACATGTCCGTTATTATTTTTCTTTTGGTATTGCTCATAGAGGTCGCCTCCATCGTAGGAGCGCACACCAAGACCTACATAAGGCATCAAATCCACTTTTCCGCCATTCTTGATGTATTGTCCATAGATGAGGGACATGGAACCAGTCCAGACCTTGTCGCCTTCTGCTATCTCACCTTTCTTCGTGTAGATGTGTTCCTTGCATTTGCTGAAGCCTTCCATGTTCAGCTCCAATCCCAGCATGGAGCGCTTGAAATAGTAGCCCGCGTTGAGTGAGAAACCGAAAAATGGCTTGAAATAAGAGGTGAAAGGAATGTGGGTTTCCAAACCGATGCTATAGAAAACGCCTTTGTCAATTTCGAGTGAGGTGTCGTAACGCTCGGGGTGGAATTCTGTTTGCGCCAGTTCTCTCTTCACTTCCTGTGCATAATGTTCCACGGCAGCGTGGTCGGTACCCTGCTTTGTCAATTGATATTGCTCTTTCTGCCGCCTGATGCAGAGACGCTTATGGAAATCAAAAATCTCGTCGGCATAGGCATCGGGCGTGGAGCAGTATTCTTCGATAGACTTGCGGACGCAGAGTTCCCAAAGGTCGAAGTGCGTTTGGCAAAGTTTCAGAAGGTCGTCCGTTTTGTTTTCGGGCTTTACCCAACTATCCAACGCATTGACGTAGGAGTCGTAGGTGAAGAATTCGTAGGTGGTGTCTCCCACTTTCTTCGTTTCCCTCCTTGACGTGGCATGATAGGAGATTTCGTAGGCAAGTGTGTCTTTGGTGGGATACAATGCCTTAAAATCGTTCCATGTCAGCGTGTGGTCTTTCCAAGGAACCATACTCTGCTTATAAGTTTGTGCATCAGCGATGGTAGCACCAAGCATCAGGGCAGCGAAGAGCGTTGGCTTTATCAAAGTCGTTTTCATCCTGAGTTTTTTCACTTTTCACTTCTCACTTTTCACTTTTCACTCTTACGACAATCCTTCGATGTTGCCATCCACGATGTCGATGCGTTCTGCCTGAGGAGAGCGAGGAAGTCCTGGCATACGGAGGATTTCGCCAGCGATGGCAACCACCATTTCCGCTCCGCAGTTGAAGACGATGTCGCGGATATGTACGTTGAAGTCCGATGGACAGCCGTAGAGAGCTGGGTCAGCAGAGAAGGAATACTGGGTCTTGGCAATGCAGACAGGATAGGAAGCGATGTCGCGAGCCAACTGCTTGGATGCTTCGTCGGTCTGCTTCTCTTCTGCATACTGAGCCAATTTGCGCTCGGCTCCCTTCGAGAAGGTGATGGTGGCAGCGCCGTAGATGTTCTTGCAAACTTTCTCAATCTTTGTCTTGATGGAATCGCTGTCCTCGTAAACGAAATGGAGTGGGCGAGAAGGCTTCTTCTCGATGGTATCGACAACGAGTTGTGCCAATTCAGTGGCTCCTTCACCGCCTTGTAGGAAGGCATTGTTGATGGCAAAGCCCACACCCTGCTCCTCGCAATGCTTGCGAACGAGTTCCAGTTCCTCGTCGGTGTCGGTGGCGTAGCGGTTGAAAGCAACGACCACTTCCTGTCCATAGCCTTGGAGGTTGCGGATGTGGCGGTCGAGGTTTTGCAAACCAATGAGGAGACCTTCTTCGTTAGGTTCCTTGATGTGTTCCACTGCCACGCCTCCGTGCAACTTGAGTCCCTGGGTGGTGGCAACGATGACGGTCAGCTTTGGTTGGAGACCTGCCTTGCGACATTTGATGTCGTAGAACTTCTCAGCACCGAGGTCGGCACCGAAGCCTGCCTCTGTGATGACGTAGTCACCATAGGTCATGGCAAGTTTTGTAGCGAGGATGGAGTTGCAGCCGTGTGCAATGTTGGCGAAAGGACCTCCATGCACGAAAGCAGGTGTTTGTTCCGTGGTCTGCACGAGGTTTGGATGGAGGGCATCCATGAGTAGCACGGTGATGGCGCCTGCCACGCCCATGTCCTTCACGCGGAAAGGCTTGCCGTCGATGGTGATGCCGAGGAGGATGTTCTCGATGCGGCGGCGGAGGTCGTCCTGACTGGTGGCAAGGCAGAGGATAGCCATGATTTCAGAAGCAGGAGTGATGTCGAAACCGCTCTCCATCGTCACACCGTCGGTCTTGGCACCCAGTCCCGTCACGATGAAGCGGAGGTTGCGGTCGTTGATGTCGAGCACACGCTTCCACAGCACTTCCTTCAGGGCAAATCCCTCGTCGCGGTGCTGGTAGATGTAGTTGTCGAGCAGGGCAGCAATCATGTTGTGCGCCGAGGTGATGGCATGGAAGTCGCCTGTGAAGTGGAGATTGATTTTCTCCATTGGCAACACCTGTGCATAGCCACCTCCCGCAGCACCACCTTTCATGCCGAAGCAAGGTCCGAGGGATGGCTCTCGCAATGCCACAACGGCATTCTTCCCAATCTTGTTGAGTCCGAGCGCCAAACCGATGCTGACGGTTGTCTTGCCGATGCCCGCCTTGGTAGGCGTGATGGCAGTGACGAGAATGAGTTTGCTTTTCGCCACTTTTTCCTCGTCAATCAGGGATTCTGGAACTTTGGCAATATTCTTGCCATAATACTCAATTTCTTCCGATGGAATCGCCAATTTCTTAGCAATGTCACCGATAGGAGCAAGTTTGCATTCTCTTGCAATCTGGATATCTGTTTTCATAACCATAAAAGTTTCGTTGATGCAAAGATACGGCAAAATAAGTATATGAGAAAATGAGAGAAGAAAAAAGTGTTTATAAATTGAATGAGTCAACAAATTTCCACAAATTTTCTCCGTTTTTGAAATTTGTGTTTGATTTGTGGGGATATGTTGACTGAAAAGCCAATGTTAATTATTTTTGCATTATACACTCATCTATGCAGAAAATATTCACTTTCTTTTTGCTATGTTATTTTCCATTTTACCTCCGCTTTTGAGCGAAAATTGTTGCTTTTTGTAAATTAAAATGTTAAAAGTGAAAGAAATTAAAATTTTATTGCATTTGTTTTTAAAAATTTTTATTAACTTTGCCCTTCAAATTATTAAAATTTGTAACCAACAGCGACAAACTACATTGTTAAGCGTCTCCTTATTTATATTATATATAGTAGGGAAATCATGCGACTCCTGTAGTGATGTGAAGACCGGATTTGCAAGTTAGAGAGATTGTGACCAAACCAACAGTCGCAAGAATCGAGAGATAAATTATTTACAATTAATATTTTATTATTTTCATAAACTAAAAAAGAATGGGAAAAAGATTATGGTTGTTCCTTACTGCCTGCGTATTGTCAGTCAGTATGGCATTCGCCCAGAAGTCGGTGACCGGTAAGGTTGTTGACGCTTTGACTGGCGAACCTGTAGTTGGAGCTTCTGTTCTGGTAAAGGGCACTACCATTGGTCAGGCAACTGACATCAACGGTGACTTCACCATTACGAATGTTCCTAATTCGGCAAAGACTCTCCGCATCTCTTACATTGGTTTGAAAGATCAGGAAGTCACTATTAAGTCGAAGGTGAGAGTTTATATGCAGCCTGAGACAACTGAGACTGACGAAGTCATGGTTGTTGCTTACGGTACTGCTACAAAGTCTTCGTTCACTGGTTCTGCCAGCGTGATTAAGGCAGAAGAGATTGAGCAGACTCAGAAGACCAACGTGCTCGACGCCTTGAATGGTAAGAGTGCTGGTGTGCAGATGTTCAACGCATCTGGTCAGCCAGGTCAGACGAGTCCAACCATCCGCATTCGTGGTATTTCTTCCATCAATGCAGGTAATGCTCCTCTCATCGTGCTCGATGGTGCACCTTATGCTGGTGACCTCAACAACTTGAACCCAATGGATATTGAGTCGATTACCGTGCTCAAGGATGCTGCTTCCACAGCCCTCTATGGTTCACGTGCTGCCAATGGTGTGATTATCGTTACCACCAAGCAGGCAAAGGTGGGTGAGAACGCAAAGATTAGCGTTGATTTGAAGTGGGGTCAGAACTCTCGTTCAACTCGTCGTTATGAGACAATCAACGACCCAGCTCTCTACTATGAGACTTACTTCCAGGGTTTGAAGAACTATGCTGTGAATACCAAGGGCATGTCGGCTGATCAGGCTTACATTTGGGCAAACGAAAACCTCGTTGATGGTGGCTATGGTTTGCAGTACGGTATTTACAACGTGCCACAGGGTCAGTACCTCATCGGTACCAATGGCAAGCTCAACCCACTCGCTACTATGGGTCGTGTTGTGGACTATAACGGTGAGAAATATCTGCTCAAGGCTGATGACTGGATGGACAACGCTTATCACAAGAGCCTCCGCCAGGAATACAACGTAAATGTACAGAATGCTACCGACCACGTGAACTACTACGCTTCATTTGGTTATTTGAATACTCAGGGTATCACCGACAATTCCAACTTCGAGCGTATCAACGGTCGTTTGAAGGCTGACTCTCAGCTGAAGGATTGGTTGAAGGTTGGTGGTAACATGGCATTTGTTCACTATGAGGCTAAGTCGATGTCGGAAGATGGTTCTTCCAACTCTTCTGGTAACCCAATCGCAGTGGCTATGACCACCGCTCCTATCTACCCACTCTTCATCCGTAATGCTGATGGTAGCGTGAAGTACGATGCATACGGTAACAAGATGTACGACTATGGTGATGGTGGCAACGCAGGTCTTGAGCGTCAGCAGTGGACAGGTACCAACGCCCTCAGCGATGCTCTCCTCAATCAGAATGCTTTCGAAGGTAACGCTTTCAATGCAGTTGGATTTGCAGAGGTTCGTTTCTTGAAGGACTTCACTTTCACTACAACTAATACTGTAACTCTCGATGAGACTCGTTCTCATGATGTGACGAACCCATACTATGGTAACTATGCATCTTCAAATGGTATCACATACGTAGCTCATTCTCGTGGATACGTTTACAACTTCGAGCAGATGTTGTCTTGGGGCCATCAGTTTGGTGCTCACAAGGTAGATGTCACTTTGGCTCACGATGCATATCGTAGCAAGAGCTATTCACTCAGTGGACAGAAGAGCAATATGTTCGACCCTAACAACTTCGAACTCAACAACGCCATCACTGATGGTTCTCCTGGTTCTTCTCGCTCTACTTACAACAACGAGCGATTCATTGCTCGCGCACTCTACGACTACGACCAGAAATATTTCCTTCAGGCATTCTTCAGCCGTGATGGTTCTTCTCGTTTCTCCTCTAAAGATGATATTTGGTGGGGTAACTTCTGGTCTGGCGGTGCAGCATGGATTATCTCTAAGGAAAAGTGGTTCCCTCACAACAAGGGTATCGACCTCCTCAAGCTGAAGACCTCTTATGGTGAAATCGGTAACGATAACATCAGCAACTTCCTCTACACCAACACATATAGCATTGTCAACACTTATGGTAGCCCAGCTGTGATTCCAAACGGTAAGGGTAACGATAAAATCACCTGGGAAAAGAACGCAAACTTCAATGTAGGTCTTGAATTCGAGTTACTGAAGGGCCGCTTGAACGGTGGTGTTGAATTCTTCTATCGTAAGACTTCCGACATGCTCTCTTGGTTCACCACTGCTCCATCTTGGGGTTACACAGGTTATTGGGCAAACATTGGTGACATGCGCAACCGTGGTATCGAATTCGAAGCTACTGGCCACATCTTCAAGTCGAAGGACTTCAACTGGAACATCTTCCTCAACCTCACTCACTACCGCAACAAGGTTACTTATCTCGACCCTCAGCGCAAGACTATGACTGTTGATGGTGTTGATGGTTACTCCAGCGGTAACTACTTCTACGGCGAGGGCAAACCTCTCTACACTTATCGCCTCTACAAGTTTGCAGGTGTTAACCCAGAGACTGGTCAGTCAAGATGGTACACCCGTAACACAGATGCTGATGGCAAGGAAGTGATTGGCACAACAGAAGACTACGCAGAACTCAAGTCTAAGGACTACTTCCTCTGTGGCACTGCTCAGCCAGACGTATATGGTGGTTTCGGTACTACAGTTGAATTCAAGGGCTTCGACTTCTCTATCAACTTCGCTTACCAGATTGGTGGTCAGGTGTATGATAGCGACTATCAAGGCTTGATGGAAAACCCAGTTCCTAACGGTGTGGGTGGTGCAATGCACGCTGACGTTCTCAAGGCTTGGTCTTCTACGAACACATCTTCCAACATTCCTTTCTACATCTATGATGAGCAGAATGTTACTTATGCAAATGCATCTTCCGACCGTTGGTTGACCGATGCATCCTACCTCTCTATCAACAACATCAACTTGGGTTACACCCTTCCTCTTAGCATCACCCGTCGCCTCCAGCTCAGCAAACTCCGTGTTTACTGCTCTGCCGACAACGTGTTCATCTGGTCAAAGCGTCAGGGTCTTGACCCACGTCAGGGCATAGGTGCTTCTACAGCTTCTTACTATGCACCAATCCGTGCTATCTCTGGTGGTATTTCAATTACATTTTAAATAAACGAAGAGTATATGAAAAATATGAATAAAATATTTTTGGTTGCAGCCGTAGCTTCGTCCCTTGTGTTCACAAGTTGCTTGGACGAGGTTCAGCCAACAAGCGGAGCTACTCAGGAGCAGGTGGATGCATCTGCCAAGGCAACTGAGGCTATGCTCTATGGTATGCCAGCTGCATTGAATTTCTATCAGACTGTCACCGACCAGCACTACGATTGGGGATATGGTTCCATCATGCATATCCGCGACGTGATGACTGAAGAGTATGCAGTCGTTCAGAGTAACTACAACTGGTATTCAAGCTGGTGCAACAACCAGTATCAGGGTGAAGGTTATCTCCGCACCCAGTTTATCTGGAACTATTTTTGGAAGCTTGTTCAGACCACCAACAAGATGGTAGGTCAGGTTAAAGCTGACGAAAAAAGTGATTTGCTCAAGGGATTCAAGGGCGCAGGTCATGCATTCCGTGCCTTCGCATACCTCGACTTGGCTCGTATGTATGAGTTCCTTCCTAACGATGCTACTAACGGACAAGTGAGCGACACAGTCAATGTGACTAACTACACCGTGCCTATCGTTACTGAAGCTACTACAGAAGAGCAAGCTCGCAATAACCCACGTGTCACTCGCGAAGCAATGGCGAAGTTCATCCAGGCTGACCTCGACACAGCAGAGGCATTCATCCCTAATTTCTCTCGTCGTAACAAGACTCTCCCTAACCTCGCAGTGGTTTATGGTTTGAAGGCACGTCTCTATATGTGGCTTGAGAACTATCCAGAAGCAGAGAAGTATGCACGCATGGCTATCAACGAAAGTGGTGCCACTCCGCTCACTAAGGACGAATGGCTCAGCACTTCCAATGGCTTCAACAATATGGACGTTAGTTCTTGGATGTTTGCATCAGGTACTGTGAAGGAAGAAGACGTTGTTCAGTCGGGTATCGTGAACTGGACCTCTTGGTGCTCCAACGAGGCAGAGTTCGGATATGCAGCTGCAGGTCCATTCTCAATGGTTGGTGCAGCGTTCTATAACAAAATCAGCAACGCCGACTTCCGCAAGCTTTCTTGGAAGGCTCCAGAAGGACACCCTCTCTATGGCAAGAACACATTCGTCGACCCTTCTTGGGCTGAGCAGTCACTCCCTGACTATGCATCCGTCAAGTTCCGTCCAGGACAGGGTAACTACGAAGAGTACTCCGTGGGTGCAGCAGTGGCATATCCACTCATGCGCGTAGAGGAAATGTACTTCATCGAGGCAGAAGCAGCTGCACATCAAGATGCTGCTCGTGGCAAGGCTCTCCTCACCACCTTCATGAAGGACTATCGCTATGGAAGTTACAGTTGCAAGGCTGAAGACAAGGAAGGCATCATCGACGAAATCTTCTTGCAGAAGCGCATCGAGCTTTGGGGCGAAGGACTCAGCTTCTTCGACTACAAGCGTCTCAACAAGCCTGTCACTCGTCGCTACACGGGAACCAACTTCCCAAGCGCTTGCCAGTTCAACACCACCACTCGTCCTGCATGGATGAACTTCGTGGCTGTTCAGACTGAGGCTAACAACAACAAGGCGTATGTTGGATGGAACAACCCTGACCCTTCAGGTAAGTATTCTACTACCAACTAAATTAGCTTTTAACGTTTAGCGTTTAACGTTTAACGATTTTACCAGCTAACTTCGTTAAACTTTAAACTTTAAACTCTAAACGAAAATCATTTAAAGTTAAAAAGACAATATAATATGAAAGCAATAAAGAAACTTTGTGCTGCATTATTCGTTCTCCCTATCCTGGCAGGATTATCCTCCTGCTCGGAGAAGGAAGCTGAATACTCAGCTGCCGAAAAGTTGACAAATGCACAGGTTTATTTCTCCAACGAAACCGCCTCTCAGATTGAAGTCAAGAAGCAGGAGTCGTCGGTTACCATTCCTGTGATGCGTATCAACACTGCAGGTGCTCTCGAAGTGCCTATCACTGCCAAGATTGAAAACGCAGCTTATGCCATCCCTTCCAAGGTGACTTTCGCTGATGGTCAGAACACTGCTAACCTCGTTATCACTTACAACCCAGACAACCTCGAATACGGTCAGGAAGACGCGCTCACACTTCAGATTGGCGACGCTTCCTAC
>OMTC01000048.1 GCA_900313845.1 uncultured Prevotellaceae bacterium | reverse complement strand
ATGTGCTATAAGGCATTTCCACACCGTTCGTATTGATTTGCATGCTTTCAAGTTGCGTTCCACTGCCATTACCCAATCCGGTAAGTGCAGAGCCAGAAGCAGATGTACCCGAAGAATTGGTGAGTCGTGCTTGAATCTTTCCACCAGCGTAGGTACGAGCAGCAGCCACCACCTTATATTTACCCGCTGGAACTTGTGGAATGGTCTGACTCATCGTCCCCGAAGAGGTGCGTTCCAAATAGGTGTTCATTTCCGTCCCTCGCCAACTCTCCTGATTGCGAATCGTACCAGTGACATTGCTCCACGCACCTGTTCCATTGCACTCTGCATCGGAAAGCAAATAAGTGGCATCACCACCGTTCTGGATGATTTGCTGACGCAGTGCATCGTATTCAGAAGTATGGTCAGAAATCACTCTATGAAGACGGAAATCATCGAACATCACACAACTTCCTCCCGATGCCCAGGTGATGGTGGCAGAAATCGTGACGCTTTGATTAGAGGAAAGAGTGAATTCCACGGAATCGGTACTCCACGCTAATGCAGGAAAAGAAGGCGACCCTGTGAAAGTCGCCTTATCAGAAGTGGCACCTGCCACGGAAACCACGAAGGAAGACGTAGCCGAATTGGCATATCCCGAACGATGGGAATAGAGCAGATGATAAGTACCAGCAGGAAGAGTTTGCGTGGTCTGACTCAAAGTAGTGGTTCCTGTAGCCCATCCCATGCGAAGATAATAGGCTTGTGTGCCATTGGGAGTGGTCGTTATTTTTCCGAAATTGTTATCAGCATAGCAATCTGCCGTAACCAAGAGTTTGGTCACATCGGTGCCACTCACACTCCATCCCGAAGGCTGAGTCAATTCCCATCCTCGCAAACCATCGTTCGGGTTATTCACAACGGAAAGCGAGGAGGTATTATCATTTTCAAATGAAGGATTGCTGAGATAGTTGGAGGTTTCGTCCACATAGGTGTTGGTATCGGTAATGACTTTAGCCTTCTCTGGTTCCCCATAGATGGCAACTTTCTGAATAGCGATTGGTTGAGCACCGCCTAAAAGTTTCACCTTCACATAACGAGCTTCGACTGCATCGAAATTCACCACCATCCGACCTTCGGAATCGGTAGAAAACGAAGCATTCGGCACATTGAGGAACGAACCATCCTGTGTGGCATACTGAACAATAGCAGAAGTGGGTGCTGCCTGTCCTGGGAATGGAGCAATCGTCACTTGATTGATGCTATAAAGATTATAGAGTGTATATTTCAGATACTCACCTCCCGCCGAAGCCTTATTGAGTGATTTCCAATAAGTATCAGTGCTGTTGTCAATCGAAGCGAAAGGCAAGTGTTCACCATCGTAACTCTTCGCAGTAGGTTGTGAGCCAAAGGCCACGTTGCGACGATTGCCTGGGAAGGAAGCTGTCGTTGTCGTAATACTATTTCCTTCCAGACTGACCAAATAGCAAGTTCCTTTGTCAAGGGAAATCGTACGAGTTTTCACACCATCATCACCGATGATATTTACAGTGACAGAACGGGATGCACTACCCGAATTGTAGATGTAAGCAGCTTGTGGATTCTCATCAGCTTGCACCGCCTGAATGGATGCATTGGCATTGGTGAGGAACAGCTTCAGCACATTGGCAATGTGGAAATTCTGAGCGTAATGGAAAGTGCTTTGCGCATTGCCGAAAGCATCGTAAGTGGTGGTTTGCGTGAAAACTGGCGCACCCAATGGGCAAGTGGCAGAGATGGTCCAATCGTCTTCGTTTGCATTGAAGAGATTGGTGATGAGCAAATAATGAGTGCCATCAGGGTCGGGCACAATAGCACCGTGATAACCTTCAGGACAGGAAGGAAGCGTTTGCAAATTCTGCACGCCTTCGCAAAGCGACTGAGTAGTAGCTGCATCCACATTACTATAATACACGATGCAATGCTCGTGGTTCATGTCAGTACCCACGCTACTATTCGAAGCAGAATAGCTCGGATAAATCTTGGCGGTATAGATGGAATTGTTGTTGGAACGGTCGCCAAATGCCATTGTGTTGGTGCCGTCCTTCTTGGAAACAATACCCACTTGATTGTCGATATTCACCCAATTGGTGTTCCAAGTGCTGTAACTCGAGCCATTAGTTTGCGTGGAGCCTTGTGCAGTGTAGAGAGTGCGCTTCTCCTTCGTGAACGGATCCACGGAAATGCCCATCATACCCACTTGTTCGGAGGAAACGGAAGTGGCAGTGTTTCCTTTCAAGGCATCGAGCAGGATAACAGCATTGCCTGGTGTGGAATAGAGCACAAAACTACGAGGAATACTTCCGCCTACAAGCAGTGAACCGTTCATGGCATAGGCGTCAGGGAAAAGAGAATACTGCCCCTTCAGTGTAGCCTTGTTGTCTGCCTTGCTATAGGTGCCGAGGATATTGCCCGTGTTGTGGGTAACGAAAGGCACCATGATTTTGTTCTTATCCACAGAATTCGGAACGATTTCGCCTGAATAAAATTGCTTTCCATCATTCCAATAGAAAGCGGTGAAACGGTCTTTCGTCAGAGAACGCACCAGATTCTGAGTCTCGAAATATTTCGTCGTGGAGTGTGCCTTCACGAAGTCTTCCCAAGTGCTTGGCTGAGCATCTGCCACAGAAAAATACTCATGGAAAAGGTAAGTCATCATCACGCGGTGACCCGTCACGCCCATGCGTCGAGGACCTATATCGCTATTCAGCATCCACGAACCATCGCTCGTTGTACTTTGTCTTGCCTTCGTGTATTTCAGAGCGAGGTTCTCCAGCATCAGTGCCTCGTTGTCCTGGAAAATGGTAGCCATAGCAGCGAAGGCAGGCAACTGGTCGTAGAGGAACATGCTCCAGTCGTTGCCTGTCGGCATGGCAAGTTCGCCATCGGCAAGTGCCAAATCCTTCAGCACAGCATCGAACATCGGCTTTTGGTTCCACAGCAAAGTCTCGCTCAAAGGATACTTGCCGTTCTGCTGCATGCATTTCAGTGCCAAGTAGCTCTCACACAACTCCTGAATCACCACATTCTGATAAGAAGTGTGGAAATAGTTGTGGTTCTGTAGCGTATAGTCGTCGTAGAGGTTCTGACCCACATACCACTCCTTGGCAGGCTTACCATCCACGAGGGTTTCGTTCGTGGCATCGCTCAACAAGGAATAGCAATTGAAAGCAAACGACTGCATCTTGGCATACCACGCATCAGCATTCGCCTCGTCGGGATAAAGCGCACAAGCGATGGAGAGCACATTGGTTTCCCATCCGTTCTCCTCCGCCTTCGTGTCGCCCGCATAACCTGTTGGCACATTGCGAGTTAACTCATAGTCGGCTTCTGCACAAATCACTTTCTTGATATATAGAAGGTCGTTTGCGGTCAGTTTGTCCTTCAAGAACCAAGTGGCAAAGCCCAGACTTTCCGTCCACAGTGAACTTTCCCAAACGTAGGTGGTTCCCGACGTACCCCAATAGGCATTGTTCGTGCAGGTTTTCAACTGTGTGGAACGATGGGTGGAATATGCCCAACGGATAGCACCCAAAGCCATGTCGAGCACATTTTGATAAGTCACTCCATTTGGCAGCGACACTCCGTGCTTCTGTCCATACTGATAAACGAACGCACTCAGCATCGCCAAATCGACATTCGTACGCACACCGTCCTCTGTGTTCCGTCCAGCTTCATTCGCCTTGAAGTAGCCCACACTCGTGCCCTGCGAATTGGTGCCCGCAGTTGTGTAGATGTTCTTGGCATATTGCATGAACTTCGCAAGCATCTCGATGGATGTTTGCTGAATGCCATTTTCTCCCAGATAGTCGTAGGTGATGACTCCTTCCGTAGGACTGGAAACATTATTCTCACTCTGAGAAAAACCAAGCAGCGGCAACAAAGCCATGAAGCCTGTCAATAGTGTTTTCTTCATCATATTGGTCATATTGTTAGGTCGTTTTGGTTGCAGAAATCAATCTATCATCGGCAAAGATACAAATCTTTTTGAAAATGACATTGAAAATCCAAGCAATTAAAATATTTATAGACAAAAATCGCATCTGCTGACATTTCAACAGATGCGATTTTAAATTAAGAATTAAGAATGATGAATGTCTTTTAGTTTATGTTACTTTCATTCTTCATTAATCCTTCTCAGTAAGCTTCGGTTTAGCCGAAGCCATTCCTCATTCTTCATTTTCTTGCTTGTAGTTCTCCAACTGCTCAACAGTGATTCTCTGAACGTAGTTGAGGTGGCGAGCGATTTCGCTCTCAGCATGATTCACGAATACGTTGAGTGACTTGCCGAAGAGTTCAGGTGCCTTCACTGCATCAGCGAGGATGAGGTGGCACATGATGGTATAAGCAGTGATTTCGTAGAGCTTGCGAGAGCAGAAGTCGAGCAATTCCTGGCTTTCAGCAGCCTTCACAGCATTGATAGCCTCTTCCAACTTCGCAGCCATCTCCTTGATACGAGTGAGATAAGCAGCATATTCTGCATTGCCAGCCACAAGTGGTTCGTTCTCTGCCTCATATTCCTTGATGATGCTGAGGTAAGTTCCATTGGTGATGTAACGGAGAGCAGCAACGGTCTGCAACTGAGTGGTACCCTCATAGATAGAGAAGATACGAGCATCGCGGTAGAGACGCTGGCTCTTGTACTCCATGATGAAACCAGAACCACCATGAACAGAAATGGCATCGTAAGCATTCTGATTAGCGAACTCAGAGTTCATACCCTTTGCCAATGGAGTGAACGCATCAGCCAAACGAGTATAGCGCTTCAACTCGGCACGCTCCTCTGGAGTGAGCTTGCGGTCGCGCTGAATGTCCTCGAGTGCCTTGTAAACATCTACGTAACGAGCAGTCATGTAGAGCAGTGAACGACCTGCATCGAGCTTTGCCTTCATCGTTGCAAGCATGTCATAGACAGCAGGGAATTCGATAATCTTCTGACCGAACTGAGCACGCTCCTTTGCGTATGCAAGTGCCTCATTATAAGCCTCTTGCTCCACACCTACTGACTGAGCAGCGATACCAAGACGTGCACCGTTCATCAGTGCCATCACATACTTGATAAGACCGAGCTTGCGGTCGCCACAGAGATATGCCTTTGCATTCTTGTAAGTCAACTCACAAGTTGGACTTCCGTGGATACCAAGCTTGTGCTCGATGTGACGTACATTCACGCCACCATCGCGCTTGTCATAGATGAACATGGAGAGTCCACGTCCGTCCTTCGTACCTTCCTCGGAACGAGCCAAAACAAGGTGAATGTCAGAGTCACCATTGGTAATGAAACGCTTCACACCGTTCAAACGCCAGCAATCTTCCTTCTCGTCGTAAGTTGCCTTGAGCATCACGCGCTGGAGGTCGGAACCTGCATCAGGTTCTGTCAAGTCCATCGACATGCTTTCGCCCTGGCACACGCGAGGGATGTACTTCTGACGCTGTTCTTCTGAACCGAACTCATAGAGTGTGTCGATACAGCTCTGAAGGCTCCAGATGTTCTGGAAACCAGCATCAGCTGCAGAAATCACCTCTGAAAGCATGGAGAACACAGCGTTAGGAATGTTGAGACCGCCGTAGCGACGTGGCATAGAAATGCCGTGAAGACCTGCCTTGCGAGTAGCATCGAGGTTTTCGAAAGTCTTGCTTGCATAAATCATGCGACCCTTCTCCAAGTGTGGACCTTCGAGGTCAACATCCTCAGAGTTTGGTTCAATGATATTGGCAGCAATGTCGCCTGTGATTTCGAGCAGTTGCTTATAGTTTTCGATGGCATCGTTGTAGTCAACAGGTGCATCTTCGAACTTGTCCTTATCCTCGTAGTTTTTTTCCTTCAAATCTACGATGCGCTTCATCAGCGGATGATCCAAGTGAAACGCGATTTCTGGGTGGTCACTATAATAGTTTGCCATATTATTCAAAAGCCTCACCCCCGACCCCTCTCCAAAGGGAGATGGGAGTAGAATGATGGGAGCTATAGCTAATTAATTATGATACAATATTTCTTTTATTCTCTTGATAACCTCTTGAGGGTTGTAGTCAACTTCTTCATTAGTAAAACAAAAACTCTAAATCCTTTGTCAAGAAGTATTTCCGAACGAAGTCTGTCGTCAATCTGTTGGGATTCTGTGAAATGATATCCACCATCCACCTCAATGACTAATTTTTGTTCCAAACAAACAAAATCTGCAATATAATCTCCTATTGCATGTTGACGACGAAACTTGAATCCAGAAATTTCTTTCCTCAGATGTTGCCAAAGAAGCGTTTCGCTGGGAGTCATCTCATGTCTGTTTCTCCTTGCATATTCTTTGAGTGTTGGATAAATATCTGCCGATGCCGTTTCAAACCCAAAGATTTTCCTTTCTTCCTTGTCGTCCTTACTCATGTATAGAGTAACCACTCCCCTCGCCCCTTGGAGAGGGGTTGGGGGTGAGGCCTATTTACTGTTCTGCTTATAATACTTGATGAGTTTTGGTACAACTTCCTCAACTGTGCCAACAATCACATAGTCAGCAATCTTGTTGATTGGAGCATCTGGGTCGCTGTTCACACTGATGATGATACCCGAATCCTGCATACCAGCGATGTGCTGAATCTGACCCGAGATACCACAAGCGATATAAACCTTTGGATGAACGGTAACACCCGTCTGACCAATCTGACGGTCGTGGTCGCAGAAACCAGCATCCACTGCAGCACGCGAACCACCCACTTCTCCGTGGAGAACCTTGGCGAGGTCGAACAGCATGTCGAAACCTTCCTTCGAACCCATACCGTAACCACCAGCCACAACGATTGGAGCACCCTTCAGATTGTGCTTAGCAGCCTCAACGTGGTGGTCGAGCACCTTCACTACGTATGCCTCAGCAGAAACATACTTGCTCACTTCTGGATAAACCACTTCCTTGCGGCATTCGCCTTCGTAAATCGACTTCTGCATCACACCCGAACGAACGGTTGCCATCTGTGGACGATGCTCTGGATTCACAATCGTAGCAACGATGTTACCACCGAAAGCAGGACGAATCTGATAGAGCAGGTTGTCGAAGTGCTTGCCACTCTTCGCATCGTCATACTCACCGATTTCGAGCTGAGTACAGTCGGCAGTCAAACCACTGGTCAGCGATGAAGACACGCGTGGACCAAGGTCACGACCGATAACCGTAGCACCCATCAAGCAAATCTGAGGCTGTTCCTCCTTGAAGAGGTTCACGAGAATGTCGGTGTGAGGAGCACTGGTGTAAGGGAAGAGGTCCTTACCGTCGAACACAAAGAGCTTGTCCACTCCGTAAGGCAGAATCTGATCTTCCACCTTGCCCTTGATATCAGTACCAACAACAACGGCGTGGAGTTCCACTCCCAACTGATTGGCCAACTTGCGGCCTTTGGTCAACAATTCCTGAGAAACCTCCTGAACGGTTGTACCCTCGATTTCGCAATATACAAATACGTTATTCATATCTTAGCCAATGATTTTTTCGTCCAACAATTCCTTAATCAAACTCTCAACATCTGCATCCTTGGCAGTGAGCGTCTTGCTCTCCTTTGCCTGGAACACGATGTTCTTCACAGCCTTCACCTTCGTAGGAGAACCTGCCAAACCGCACTGGTTAGCATCGCCATCCACGTCAGCAACGCTCCACTGGTTCAGTGTGAGGTAAGGACGCTCCTCGTAGAGGTAATCGTAAGGAGTACCCTCAGCAGGACGTTCCATAGGACAAGTGGCACGCTTATACTTCATCACGAGTTTTGCATTCTGTGGGCGGCATGGTGCTGCACTTCCATTCACAGTGATAACCACTGGCAGTGGAGCTTCCACCACTTCCACACCACCATCGATGTGGCGACGGATAGTGGCAACACCATTTTCAATCTTCAAGATTTCCTCAGCGTATGTTACCTGGTTCAAGCCCAACTTCTGAGCCACCTGTGGACCCACCTGAGCTGTATCACCATCGATTGCCTGACGACCACCAATCACGATATCAACATCGCCAATCTTCTTGATGGCTGTAGCAAGAGCATAACTGGTTGCAAGTGTGTCAGCACCAGCAAAGAGGCGGTCGGTCAACAACCAACCCGTGTCGGCACCGCGATAGAGTCCCTGACGGATAATTTCACCTGCACGCGGAGGGCCCATGGTCAGAACACCAACGGTGGAACCAGGGTTCTGCTCCTTCAAGCGCAGAGCCTGTTCGAGTGCATTCAAATCTTCAGGATTGAAGATGGCTGGCAGAGCTGCACGATTGACAGTACCTTCGGCTGTCATGGCATCCTTGCCCACATTTCTTGTGTCTGGTACCTGCTTAGCAAGTACAACGATTTTCAAACTCATAAAATAAAATTCAGAAAATAATGTATTATTGATCTTTCTTCTCTATATTTATAATAGGTATCCTATATAAGATTTTGTTTTAATTTCAACACCGAACCGCTTATCGTTTATATCTGAGTCACCACCTAAATGTCAAAAAATCAACGCTAAACGGAATAAAGTTATCCTATCCCATACCTATTCAAGTTGCAAAGATACGGAAAAAATTCATCATGATTCCATTTTGCCTCGAAATTCTCGCACAAATTGCACAAAAGTGAGCATTTGTGCAACGGAAAAGCGATTTACAGCCCCTCTCGAAAGCAAAATGCATGAAAATTGAATAAAAAACTCGTTTCCCCTATTTCTTGTTTCTGAATTCATCCAGCTGCTTGAAGCAGTGACGATTGATGATGTCCTGCAACTGACGGTCAGGATTGTTCCTCACATAGCAACGATAATCCAGAACCATACATGCTGCCAGATATACGGTTTTTTGATAATCTGAAGCTCAGTCGGATTGCTTATTATTCCGTCTGCATTTTCCTTATAGCTGTCATGCGTGGTTAAATCATAGCATTTCATTTTCAGACGCTGCTCTCTTACCCACTGATTATCAGTGAAGTCGGGACCTGCCGAGGTGTGCTCCATGCCGAGGGGCTCAAAGATATTCTTGTGGACATAGTCAACATAGTCCATACCGCTTACCCGCTGAACGATAAGTCCTGCAAGAG
>OMTC01000087.1 GCA_900313845.1 uncultured Prevotellaceae bacterium | reverse complement strand
AGTGAAGTGTGGAGTGCCGTTTCAAGTGAAAACTCAAAAACTTAAAAACTTATAAATTTATAACATTATGATTTTAGAAGCTATCGCAGGCGCAGGCCTTGCAAAAGCAGGTGCAGCTATTGGTGCTGCTATTGCTGTCATCGGTGCAGCATACGGTATAGGTAACATTGGTAAATCATCCGTTGAGAGTATTGCCCGCCAACCATCAGCAGCAGGCGATATCCGTACATCTATGATTCTGACAGCCGCATTCGTTGAAGGTGTTGCACTCTTCGCAGTGGTTGTTTGTTTGCTGGTTGCATTGGGTTAATTTATCGAGTGCTATACGCACTTTTAATTCAAACAAAAGTCAATGAATCTACTTACACCAGATCCAGGTCTGCTCTTTTGGATGGTGCTTTCCTTCTTGATTGTTTTCTTTCTGCTGGCAAAGTTTGGTTTCCCCATCATTGTCAATGCCATCAATAAGCGGAAGGAATTCATCGAATCATCCCTCATCTCTGCTAAGGAAGCCAACGAGAAACTGGCTACTATTCAAGAAGAAGGTGAGAGGCTGCTGGCAGAAGCGAAGGCTCAGCAGAAGGAAATCATTTCTTCTGCCATGCAAGAGAAGCAGAAAATCCTACAGGCAGCTCAAGACGAGGCTCGCACATCTGCCCAGCAGATTGTGGATGATGCCACGGCTCGCATCACTGCCGAGAAGGAGAAAGCATTGCGCGAGGTTCGAAGTGAGGTAGCTGCCCTTGCCATCGACATAGCTGAGAAGGTGTTGAGCCAGAAGATGAGTGTGGACGCAGAGCAGAAGAAAGCCATAGATCGATTGATTGAGAAGTTATGATTCAAGGAAGCATTGCAATACGTTATGCCAGAGCTCTTTATGAGGAGGCAATAGCACAATCCGTAGATGGTATCATCTATGAAAATCTGAAGGTGCTTCATGCCAACCTCAAGGCTACTCCTGACCTTCAAGTTGCCCTTGTCAATCCACGTATTTCCAAAGATAAGAAGTACCAGCTTCTCGTCACCGCTTCAGGAATCAATTTAGGAACTCGAATTCCTGCGAACACGGTTGCCTCTTCGGAAAGTTATCAGTCTTCGCTCTATACCCGTTTTCTTCGTCTCTTGCTCGAACATAATCGTGAGAACAAAATCCGACTGATTATTTTCGTGTATTGCGACCTTTTCCGCGAAGAGAGGAAAATTGATAAGGTGGT
This sequence comes from uncultured Prevotellaceae bacterium, assembly GCA_900313845.1. GTDB lineage: Bacteria > Bacteroidota > Bacteroidia > Bacteroidales > Bacteroidaceae > UBA3839. Next base: position 6,162 of record OMTC01000087.1, on the reverse strand, counting down.
GTTCGAAACCGCTACACCTGTCGATGATGCCACTGTGCAAAAACTCATTGCGAAGGTGAAGTCGCACACTCAGCGCGAAGTGGAATGTGAATGCAAGGTCAACCCGTCTCTGATTGGAGGATTCCGTCTCCGTATTGGCGAACATCGCTACGATCATAGTTTCCGTGCTCGCCTTGAGCAAATCCGTGCAGAACTCTGCTCGTAATACTTCATGCTAATTTCTCATTCTCTCATTTTCTCAATTTCTCATTTTTATTAAAAATGTCAGATCAAATTAAAGTAAGCGAAGTCACAGCGATGTTGCGTCAGCAACTCGCCAACATAGAAGATGACACAGAAAGTCTCGGCAACGAAACCGAGGTGGGAACCGTACTCACCGTTAGTGATGGTGTGGTGCGTGCCTATGGTTTGCGTAATGCTGAGGCAGGAGAATTGTTGCAGTTCGATAATGGCATGGAAGCCATCGTCATGAACCTCGAAGAAGACAATGTTGGTGCTGTGCTCCTCGGTCCTACAGCTAACATAGAAGAGGGCGACATTGTGAAACGCACAGGTCGTATTGCCAATATACCAGTCTCTGAGGCTATGATAGGACGTGTGGTTGATACCCTTGGAAATCCTATCGATGGAAAAGGCGACATAAAGGGCGAAGTGCTCCACATGCCGCTTGAGCGCAAGGCTCCAGGTGTGATTTTCCGTCAGCCAGTCAATGAGCCGCTGCAAACTGGACTCAAGGCTGTGGATGCCATGATTCCTATTGGACGTGGTCAGCGAGAACTTATTATCGGTGACAGACAAACAGGAAAGACTTCCATTGCTATCGATACTATCATCAATCAGCGTGCCAATTACGAAGCGGGTAAGCCTGTCTATTGCATTTATGTGGCAGTTGGACAGAAAGGTTCCACCGTTGCTACTATCGTCAAGACACTTGAGGATAAAGGTGCCATGGATTACACCATTGTTGTTTCTGCCACAGCCTCCGACCCTGCAGCCATGCAGTATTTTGCTCCATTTGCAGGAGCTGCCATTGGCGAGTATTTCCGCGATACTGGTAGGCATGCGCTGGTGGTATATGACGACCTCAGTAAGCAGGCGGTTGCCTATCGTGAGGTGTCCCTCATCTTGAAGCGACCATCTGGACGTGAAGCCTACCCAGGTGATATTTTCTATCTCCATTCCCGTCTTTTGGAGCGAGCTGCAAAAATCATTTCCCAGCAAGAGGTGGCAGAAACGATGAACGACCTCCCAGAATGTCTGAAAGGAAAGGTTCGTGGAGGAGGTTCGCTCACTGCACTCCCAATCATTGAGACTCAGGCAGGTGATGTGTCGGCATATATTCCAACCAACGTGATTTCCATCACCGATGGACAGATTTTCCTTGAAACGAACCTCTTCAACCAAGGTGTACGTCCTGCCATCAACGTGGGTATTTCTGTGAGTCGTGTAGGTGGTAATGCTCAGCTCAAGTCCATGAAGAAGGTAGCTGGAACTCTGAAAATCGACCAGGCTCAGTATCGTGAACTTGAATCATTCACCAAATTCGGAGGTGATATGGACCCTGTCACTGCTTTCACCATTGACAAGGGTCGTAAGAACTCGAGTCTGCTGATTCAGAAGCAGTATCAACCTATGCCAGTGGAGGAGCAAATAGCCATCCTCTATTGTGGAACACATGGTCTGCTCCGAAATATCCCACTGGAAAGCGTGCATGATTTCGAAGCTAAGTTCCTCGAAATTCTTCGCACTCTCCATCGTGCCGATGTGCTCGACGTTCTCAAGAGTGGAAAAATCGATGATAATGTCACCAAGATTCTCGATTCTGTTGCTGCCAACGTCACAGTTTAAATAAAGAATGAAGAATGTAGAATGAAGAATATTTTCTTCTGATTTTTCACTCTTCACTTTTCACTTTTAATTCTCCATGTCTTCACTCAAAGAAATAAAAAGCCGCATTGCGTCTATCAAGTCCACGCAGAAAATCACCTCTGCCATGCGAATGATTGCGTCTGCCAAGTTGCACCGCACTCAGAATATGACAGAAAACTTCTTGCGTTACAAGGAGCAATTACGTATGATTCTCGACGACTTGGGATGTGCAAACATCGATGAAGAACCACTGGAACCCGAGCAGAAAAAGAATCATTCCGTTTTGCTGATTCCTATTTCCAGCAATAGTGGACTCTGTGGAGCGTTTAACAGCAATCTCTCCAAAGCGACATTCAAACGCATTTCCGAACTGAAAAGCGAAGGAACAGATGTCCAACTTGTTCCTATAGGTAAGAAAATTGTCCATGAGTTGAAGAAGGAAAGCATCCCATGTCAGCTCGACTATGCCAAAACCGTCGAGACATTGGAGAAAGGTGATCCTTTCGAAGCCGTTTCCCAACTGACTCGTTATGTGTTGGGTGAGTACAAGCAAGGTTCTATAGGTCGTGTTGAGTTCATTTTCCATCATTTCAAGTCGATGGGAAGTCAGGTTGTTACCGTCAAGGAACTCCCTCTTGAACCACCACGTGTTGGCAAAACCGATGAAGACAATCCTTTCCTCACAGAACCAACAGCCGAAGAGCTCATCAATTCTATTCATCCTCGTTTGCTCAATGCTGAGGTGTATGGCACGTTGCTCGATTCCTTCACTTCCGAGCATGCAGCTCGTATGCTTGCCATGCAAACGGCGGACGACAATGCCAATGAACTCCTCAAGGAACTAACACTTCTCTACAACAAGACTCGTCAGCAAGCCATTACCAACGAACTGATCGACATCATGGGAGGAAAAGTGGATAAGTGAAACAGAGGATGTGTAATTGATAATCGTACAGAAAATTTAAAACATGAAAGAAGGATAGGGCATTCTTATTCTTCTTTTTTTAATGAAAATGCCTTTACATTCTTTCCATATATGATATGATAAGTAAATGTCGTCTGAATGAAAAAAACTTCGATGAATTGGGGATTTTTTGAGTTATGAGATAAAAAAATATTGGTTTTTTTGTAATGTTTCAAAATTGAAAGTATTTGTTACTTATTTTATAGCATTAATGCCTAAAAATTGCGTCTTTTGCAACGTCACAAAATTGTCTCGACAAAAGTGTTATAATTTTTAAATCATTTGATACATGTTGATTCATTATTCGACGCAGTCCTAAAAATCTATTATTTTACACAATCTGTTGCTGGTTAGACACAATTAACACATTATTTATTAACAATATTAGCTAATCTTTTAAAAGAAACGTTATGAGAAAGAAAATCTTTACGCTTTCGCTTTTAGCTGCTTTTGCAATGAGCGGCTATGCCCAGGACACTTCGGGCTGGGAGGAAGGTCAAGACGTGACTGAACTTCTGAACTGGAAGGCTACGACTGGTGACCAAGAGGATATGGAAAATCCTGCTTGGAAGGGTTTCGACTATCAGGCGGCAATCAGGTCCACTGACCCCGATACTCGTTGGGAGTTTGCTAACACCGATTTTGAACGCCCTGCTGTCACTTGGGGAACTTACAACATTCCTCAGTGGGACGTTTATCAGGAATTCACTATTCCTGCTGGTCTCTACAATCTGACTGTACAGGCTCTCTATCGTGAGGGTGATGCTAACGTATCCTTCAAGAACTGGGATGCAGGCACTCCTACACAGAACGCTTTCCTCTATGTTCAGGTAGGTGAAGACCGTTACGAAACCAAGATTATGTCTCTTTGGGGTTCAAGATCTACAGAATCTTATTATCAGCATGATGGTTGGCAGAACGACCAGAAGAAGACTTCAAAGGATGGTAACACTTACTATGCTCCTTCTTGCCATGACGGTGCAACTGCATTCTTCGATGCTGGTAAGTTCGGTGAAAACGAAGTTCTCTTCGCTGTACCACAAGAAATGACAATTCGCATTGGTATCTCCAAGCAAATTGAGCAGGCTCAGGACCAGGTATGGTGGAACAATTTCCGCATCACTTGGGAAGGTGGCTACGACGACGATGCTAAGACAATCGTTGCTCTTTCCAAGTTGAACGCCGCTATGGATGCAGCTGAGAAACTGGCTGACAACATTGGTGAAAGCTATCCTTCATTGGCTGCTCTCCTTGAGGACCTCATTGGTGAAATCGACGTTGACCCTAAGTCCGCTACATTGGATGAAGTGAATGCAGCTCTCGACAAGGTGAACGACTATATCGCTGACTTCCAGGTTGCACGCGTTAAGGTTCAGAACATGGACTATCTCGTAACTATTTGCGAAGGTCTCCTTTCTGTAACTGACTATCCAGAGAAGGCACAGCTCGAAGCTGCCATTCAGGATGCAAAGAACGCTCTTGGTGACGGTGAAGGCGAACAGACAATCTTCTCTGTTGATGGTTATCTGAAGGTGGCTAACGATTTGGCACAGGCTCGCGTGAACTACGTGCTCTCTCAGGGTAAGAATGAGGATGGTTACTATGATATGACCAATGCCATTTCTTGTCCTTGGTTCGTGAACCAGGAATACACTCCAACCTTCCGCGATGGCGAATATAAGTTCCCACAGGAAATTGAGGAAACTTGGGGTGCTCATCATCCAGATGACGAATGCAACGTGGAGGTTGCTCAGAAGTGGAAGGATGACGAAAACCAGTGGCTTGATCCATTGGCAGACAAGGTTCAATATACTACCAGCACCGAGGCTGAGAACCGCTGGATCTTCCAGAACAACTTCAATGGTTGGATTGGTGGTATGCATAGCAACGTTCAGTGGTTGAAGGGCTATTGCGGTATCTACACAGGATGGTGTGCTGGTCCTAACACTGGTGACATTTGGGTGAAGCAGGTGGTAACCAACCTTCCTGACGGATTCTATACTATTGAAGGTCGTATGTACGCAGATGCTAACACAGGAAGTGAAGCAGACCTCAATCAGTATGTATTCATCCAATGTGGAGACAACATGGTGAAGGCAAACAACACTAAATCAAAGGGATATTGGAGTGCCTATGGACGTGGCGACTGGACTGACTTAACAACCGACTTCATTCAGGTAACTGGTGGCACAGTCACTCTCGGTTATCACCACAACTCTATGGCACTCAACACAGGTGTTACTTTCCGCTACTATGGCGAAACTCCTGACTATTCTAAGCTCGTGAACGACCGCATTGCTGAAGTAAACAACAAGTATGCAGGCAGTCTCACATGGGCAGGCGACCGCAAGGCTGTTGATGCTATCCTCGCTGAAATCGTGATGCCTATCACAAGCCCTGAGGCTTATAGCGAAGCTATTGCTATCGTTGCTCGTGCTGATGCTTATGCTTCTGAAGCTTCTAAGGTTACTACTGCTTTCGACCTCCCTGCTAAGTATGCTGAAATGCAAGGTAAGTACTCTGAGAAATCTGATGAATATGCAATCATCGAACCTGCTCTCCAGTTCGTACTCGACTTGGGTAATGGCGAAAACGATGCATACACAGATGCTCAGGCTGCTAATACAGTTTATAATGCTTACGCTTCTTACATGACTCTCGTTGATAAGGCTCGTTCTTACAACACTGATGAAGCAAACAACACCATCGCTTCTCAGGCTGCTGCCTTGAAGGATCACTATGCTACAGTTGAGGAACTCGGTGCTTTCGAAATCGTTCTGAGCGCTGTTATCAACAAGGCTATCTTCGCAGAACTTGGTGCTGACAAGGCTACAGTTGAAAATCCTGTAGAAGTAACTGCAATGCTTGTGAACCCTGCACTTGCTGAAGGTCCTACTAATGGTTGGACTTGTGTAGGTGCAACTCCATCTATCAACACTTACGGACGTCAGAATGCTGAGATTTGGAATGCAAGTCCATTCGACATCAACCAGACTATCAAGAACCTCCCTGCGACTAACCACAATGCAGTCATCTATGCAAACAGTAATGGTGTAGAAAATACCAACTACGTGAAGTCTGTTTGCGATGGTAAGTGGACTGAGCCAAGCTTCACTAAGTGGTGGAATGTATGGAACGCAGCTGATGAATACAAGCAATTCATGAAGGAAGATTGGAGTAACACAGTCTGCATCCTTGAATGCGATAACGTATCATTAGATCATGATGCAGACCTTGCTCTTGAAGCATTGCGTGAAATCGATCTCGACGCTCCTTCATATCCATTCGATACTCGCGTTCAGGATGGTGAGAACGTATATTACTATCCT
>OMTC01000003.1 GCA_900313845.1 uncultured Prevotellaceae bacterium | reverse complement strand
AGGGTGAGCAGATTGTCGGTCTTGGCAACGTAGAAGTCGATGCCTGCCTGAATGCGGTTGTGGGCGAAGGAACCCTTCAAACCTGCCGTGAAGCGACGAGTGGTTTCCCACTGTATCTCTGGGTTCTCGATGTTGACGAGCTGGAGTGCAGTGGCTTGCTTGAGGAATTCAGCCGACTGGTAGTAGGTGCGGGATGCGGAGTAAGGGATGGCATCGTTTCCGCTCTCGTCGTAGCCGAGGGTGAATTTGAGGTAGTCAATGCCCTTGAGCTTCTGGAACCAGGACTCGTTGGTGAGCACCCATCCGAACTGTGCCGATGGGAATATGCCCCATTTCACTCCGAATGCCTTGAGTCCCTCGCTGGCTTCTTTTCCGAAGCGTGAGGATGATTCGGCGCTGACGCTGAGGTCGAGATAATACTTCTCCTTGTAGTTGTAGCCGGCTTGTGCATACCATGCTATGTTGCGCCAAACGTCGTTGGTGCCATTGACGGAGCGGAACTGAAGCGAGTTCTTCATGTCGGGCATCTTGTCGTTGCCTGCGTTGTAGCCGGTCATGGAGTCATCGGAATAGGAGTTGCTGGTGAAGCGGAAGCCACCGAAGGCTGCTAAGTTGTGGGCACCGTAGTTGTTGTGCCAACTGAGGCGTGCATCTTCGAAGATGGCTGTTTCCTTACCGAAGAAACTCTTGATGATGGAAGTGACATCGCCAAGGCCAGAGAGGTTGTAGATAGGAATACCTGCTTCAGGAAGATAGTACTTCTCGCTGGTGCGGTTGAGCTGATAGGAGAAGCGGTTGGTGAAGTTGAGGTGCTTGTTGATTTCCCACTTAGGCTGCACATTGAGGATGAACTGGGTGACTTCCTGGTCGTTCTTGTTGTCGCCATCGCCGTTTTGGAGAATCCAATATGGGTTGGCGAGGGCGGTGTTGTCGCCATAGCGAGAAGCGAAGTTGAATGGGTAGTTGGCGTCGTTGACGTACTTGCCGGCATAGACTTCGGAGAGATGAAGCTTGAGGTCGTCGCCCGTGTAGAAGCCATACTTGGAAAGGAATGGCGACTGAATGAGACCGAGCACGTTAGGAGAAGAAATGGAGCTGGTGGCGTAGGATTCTGCCCAACCGTTGTCGCGAAGATTGTAGGTGAGGCGAGAGTATGCTACGTCGATCTGAGTGGAGAGGTTCTTGATGAGCTTGATGTCGGTGTTGAAACGGATGTTCAAGCGATTGAAACCGTTCTCCTTAGCGGTGGATTGGGAATTGGCATAGCCGAGGGAGAGGCTATACATTGCCACGTCATCACCACCTTGCACATTCACTTTGTAGTTCTGGGTGAATGCGGTGCGATAGAGGTCCTTGCTCCAATCCGTGTTGTTGTGGTACATAGGGTACCAGTAGTAGTCGGGATTGTCGTTGAGGAACGGAATGGACGTGGATGACGTGGAGTTGTTCTGTCCAAACTTGGTGGTACCGATGAGTTCGCTGGTGTAGTTCTTGTACTGGCTACCGTTCATCATCTTGGTGTAGTTTGGAGCGAGCTCGAAGCCACCGAAGATGTTGACATTGATTTTGGTTGCCATGGAGTGTCCACGACGGGTGTTGATGACTACCACGCCGTTGGCACCTCGTGCACCATAGAGGGAGGTGGCATTCTTGAGCACCTCGACTGATTCGATGTCCTCAGGGTCGATTCCTGCGAGGATGTTGTTGAAGAATCCGTCGTGGATGGACGAGCGGTCGAGCTGGAGGTCCATCATCATGCCATCGAGAATGACGAGTGGCTGGGAATTGAGGTTGAGAGAGTTGAGTCCATGAATGAACATGGCTGCTCCCTGTCCCTGAATGCCAGAGCGGTTGATGGTGCGGATGTCGCCGCCCAACAGGTTTTCGATGTCGCCATCAACAGAGATTTTTGACGACATTTCGATGTTTGCCGTAGCGGTGGAAAGGATATTCGTGGTTGGCGAATAGATGCTGCGTAGCTTGGTGCTTTGGAGTTCTGCTACGGGTGCCTCGGTGCCGTTGCCAATGGCTATTTGCACATCGTTGTACTGAGGAACGGTGACGTAGAGGGAAGTGACAAAGAGCGGTACCTTGATGGTGTATTGTCCCTTTTCGTCGGTCATCGTGGAGTAGCGATTGTCGTTGAAAGCCTGCACTCTGGCTCCGTCGATAGGGGTCTTGGTGGCGGCATCCATGACAATTCCACTCACTTCTTTCATCTCGTATTTAGGAGCAGGCTTTGCAACACGCTGGCGATGAGGGACCGCAACCGTGTCGGTCGCTTCGTCTTGCGCCATCAGTGTGTTGGCACAAGAGAGAAGGACTACGCCTACCATGACTCTTAATATATTATGTTTCAACATATTTCTGATATTTTGAAGTTAGTGTTTTGCAATCGTTATTCTTCGCTTTTTTCCTTAGGCACAAGCACGATTTTGTCGATGAGGAGCTCGTTGGTGAAGGTGGTACGCTGGCTCGAAGTCATGTAGGACTGGATTTCGAGGGTGACGTAGGCATCATCGATTCCCACATAGGATACAGGGAATTCGAAGTCCTGTGCAACGAGTACGCTGTCGTTGAAATGGAACTGTCCCTTTTCATCGACGTGTGGCTCCTTCGACACGAAGTTGCGTCCGCTTCCGTTCACACCCTCGATGGCTTGGAGCTGCTGGCGGGTGCTGGTGCGTGAGTTCTTGTGGTAGTTGAGATAGGCACGGAACTGATAAGGACGATTGGCGCTTGTGTTGTATGCCATCACTGCATAGATGTCGTACTTGGTAGAAAGCGTTTGAGGTAGGCGGATTGTCACACTACTGTTAGCTGTGGCACGCGAAGGAGCAAGGCGAAGCACCGTTTCCTGGATGACCGTGTCTTTGACAGTGGAGATGTCGGTTGAATCCGTCATGTAGCTCCAGTTCTGATAGATACGGGTGGAGGTAGGTGTGCAAGAGCTGTAGCTTTCGTAGAATCGCTCTGCTTCGAAGTCCTCGACGAAAAGCCAGGAGTCTTCAGGGCGGTAGTTGTAATGATCCACGATGTAAGCATAGCCGTTGCTGAGTTGGGTAGGGGTCTTGCCATCGAAGAGGGCTGCGCTGTAAGGGTCCTCGAAGGTGTCGCCCCAGGTGCTCTTCAGGGAGTCGCAAGCACCCACCACAGGATAGTCCTCGTGGTAGTGGCCAAATTGCTCGTTAGTGTTGAAAACGAGGTTGCGAGCTATGGTGTGGTCGATGTAGAAACGGGTGATGGAGTCGATTTCTTCCTGTGTGTAGGAAGTGGTCTTGGTCTCTGTCGTTTCCTTGCCTGTTTCATCAACGGACACGATGGTCTGCTGGTATTCTGGCTGATAGACGTAGTAGCCTTTAATCTTGTTGTAGCCAACAGTCCAAGCGTCGTTGTTTGGCATAACCATGGCATAGGAGCTATCTTCGCGATTGAGATAGGCGCCTATCACATTGAAATAGCGGTTGGTGAGATTGGTCACGGAATCTGCCCAAGTGATGTCGCCATTCACGATAGGTCCTTTTGTGCTCTGATTCTCGTTGAATTCCAACTCTTCGTAGTTCTTCAGGAAGAGCCAGAGGGAGTCGAGTCCTGCCTGTGATTCGATGAACTCATACACGTTTGGCAGATATTCAGGTGCACCGTCGATGATGTGTACCACACCGTTGGAGGTGCCGATGTTGGAAGTCCTGATTTTTTGATTCTTGAGCATTTGTGAAGCACAATTGAAGATGGCGGACTTGTCGTTGAAGAGTTTGATTTCCTCCACCTTGTCGCCACTCATGAGATGGGTGTAGCGTGCCATACAGTTGCGAATGAGCTCGGTTTCCACCTTGTAGGCTCCTTCGCTTCCGCTTGCGATGAGTTTCTTGCAAGTTTCGTAGTCGAAAGTTCCATCGGCTGGTGCCCACACCGTGAAGGTCTGGTCGTGGTTGAGCAGGTCGGCGTAGGTTTGTCGGGTGGTTGTTCCTCTCGTCTTGGAATACTGAACACTCTTGAGAATGTCGGCAAACTGCGAGAGGTTGGAGGTTGTTTGTATGGTTTCCCAAATCGTACTTCTGCCAGCTACTTCGGGATCAACCGTGAAGTGGTCATCCGTGCAGCTCATTGCCGCAAGGAGCAGCAAGAGTGGCAGTGGGCGAGCTATACGTGATAATATATGTAGCTTTTTCATATTGATAAGTTTTCAAGTTTTTGAGTTTCTGAGTTCGATAGTTTTCGTTGGATAGCCAATTGTAAGTCTTAACTAACAACTTTGAACTTTGGATTGCTTTACCACTTGTCCTCAGCGACTTCTCCGTTGTAGATGGACTTAGGCACAAGTTCGAGGTAGTCGAAGAAGAACTCAGAATTTGAGTTGTTGAGCACAGACTTGAAGCGGATGTAGTAGGTTTGTCCTGCTTCGAGCTGTCCTGTGAAGATGACACGGCGGAGACAAATCACACAGTCGCGTCCAGGAACATTCTGTGCTGGGCAGAAGTACTTAGGTCCCTTCATGTAACCATTATTACGCATCTGCTTGTCGAGTTCGTCGATAGCTTCCTCAGAGCCGAGGTCGGCATCGCTCTTCCATCCTACGAAGGCATTGTTACCATCGATGCGAAGATCGAGAGGAATGCCGATGGCAGGGAGGTTGTTAGGATTGGTTCCTACGTAAATCTGTGCCATACCACGGTTGCCGTTGGCGTTGATACCATAGCGGATTTCGTAAGTACCAGTGTAAGGTACTGGCGGCAGTTTCATCACGAAGTCGTAGATGCCGTGGATGTTGAACTCGTCGATTTGGTAGTTGGTCCAAGAGCCTGAACCACCATTTCCTCGCTCGTTGGCGAGATAGCAGAACTCCGTTTCGTTCGACATGATTGGGATGTTCTCGAAATAGTCGTGGGTGTAGAACCAGTAACCGAGGCTACCCTTGGAGTCCTTGATGCGGCAGTTGGCATTGATGAGCTCAGGAAGGAGCGAACAAATATCGTAGCGCATACGTTCGTTGAGCACCTTGGTTGGCACTTCCTCGGTCCAGAGCAGGATGCCGTCGATAGGGAAGTAGTAGCCATTGAGCGAGTTGTTGTCGTAAGAACCATTGGTCTGATTCACGACGATACCTCCGATTTCTTCCGATGCGGCAGACATTTCTCGATAGCTGGCAAGGTTATAGACAGAGCGGCGGTTGATGCGCTTGTTGTTGCCTCGGATACCAGTGATTTTCATCGTGCGGCGATGCTTGCCCATGGTTTCCCAGTATTCCCAAACATTCACGCGGAATGCCGAACCATCGTTCTTGCTACCGTTGCTAAAGCCGTATTCGTTCGACCATGTCACCATGCTGCTCCAGTCGAGTCCCACTTTCACGAGGTGGTAAGCTACGAACTGGTTAACGGCGTTGTCAGGGTTGGTGTAGTCGTCGCCGTAGCTGGTGTTCTCATCGTAGTAAGCATGCTGACGGATGTATTCCTTGAGGGTAGGAAGGTCAACGATGCCGTTTGCCTTGAATACGGAGTCTGTCTCCACGAAAGCCGTGTATTTGATGTAGCGGTGCAATGGATACTGACCGCCCCATGCACCGTTGGAACCATTGAAGATGGTACCTGCCTCGTCGAGTTCGTCGTAGTCGTAGTCGCGATATTCAGTCATCTGAGCATCCCAACCTGTCACTCTCAGCAAGTTGCCAAAGAATTCAGTGTTTGGAGTTGCCATGATGAGGTCGCCGACAGTGGCATTCGATGGAGAAATCACCTTGTTGATGGTGTGGATATAGCCGTTCTCAACCTCGATGTCCTTCTGCACCACCTTTGAGTGGATGTTGATGTAGATGACGGTGGTACCATCAGGGTCGTTTCCGTAGGTGACACGGATAGGACGGTCGTTCATGTTGTTGATTGGCATAGGGTCTTGGAACTCGGTAGAAGAGTAAGCCAAGTTGTCGCCGTTTTCAATGATACTGTTGAAGACGATTGCTTCTGCCAAAGAGTCGGTGATTTCGCTCACTTGATTCGAAGGTATCTCACCCAGCTTAAAGAGGGAATCGAGATGGTGTGCGATGGCTTCGTTGGTTGGAGCGAAACAAGTATAGTTACCACGAGCGGAGAGCAGCTCTTTCATGGTTGATTTAGAGCGCTTGCTTGGGTGAACTTTTCCAAGTATTTCGACGTAGGAACTGAAGGTGTCGGGATGATTCACCAAGTGGTCGATGAGCATCTCTCCAGTGAAAGTGTAGAGGTCGCTGTCATCGATGTTTTCCTTACAGCTGCCGAAACTCAGCGAAACGAGTGCAATGACTATTGCGCCGAAGCTGATGTGTTTGCTGAAAATATTCTTAACTTTCATATTTCGAGTAAGTATTTTACGTAAGTCCTTAGTATTTCCACTTTGTGTATTTACAAGTTGTCGGTTCTTGAGCTGCTTTCTTCAGTTCCCCAAGCATCGTTCTGGTGGAGCAAGCTGTTGCTCTTGATTTCGTCGGTGTAGATAGGGGAGAAGAGCGAGAGCATCGATGCGAGTTTTGCCTCGATAGCCTTTTTGTTGTCGCCATATTTGCGAGTCAGCATTCTGAGCATATCGGAAGTGCTGTTGCGACGCTGTGCGTAGCGAACGAGGTCGAACCAACGTTTGCCTTCACCTACAAATTCACGCTGACGCTCCTGCATGACGAGTGCTTCCATGCCTTCCTGCGTGTTGAACGCGGTGAAATCGAGCGAGTCGGTTGCGGTTGGTCGGTTTTCGTAGGCAAGCGGATTGGAACGCTTGAAAATCAGACGTACCAGGTTGAATGCCTCTTTCAGATTTGCCTCGTCGGAATAAACCTGACTCATTGCCTCTGCCTTCATCAGCATCACATCGCTCAGACGATACACAATCCAGTTCGATGAGAGTGGCACGGATTTGCGTGAGTAGGAAACGTTGATGGTGGTTGAACCGCTGTTGTCCTTCATGCCTGAAGAAACAGACGTTCCGTTGTACTGTGTCACCGTGCTTTCGATGTATTTGCCAAGTGGGAAATCCGTCTGGTCGGCACCCGTGTACATGGCTGTCTCGTAGCGGCGGTAGTCGGTCTTCGTATAAATATAATTAGGTGTGAGAGAATTCGGATTCGTTTCCACACCTCCCATCAAACTGCTTGAGCAGACGAGAGAACCAATTCTTGAAGTCGATATGTTGTAGAAATAGCCTGTCATCATGGAGTTGCTGTTGTTCGTTCCGTCGAGTTGCAACTCGAAGATGGTTTCTCGTGAATTGCCCACGCCGAAGATGTAGTCATAGGCTCCCGTGATGCTGGAGTAGGACACTCTGGTGGAAGTGGTGCTTTCGATGTTTGGAATGAGCAGGTCCTCCACTGTGAGGTCGGTCACTCCGCCCAGCACTGCTCCACTTTCGTTCAGCTGCTTCTTGTAGTTTTCCACCATGGTGTCCATCACCCAGTTGCAGCACTCGATACATTTCTCATAGTCCTGCTGAGCGGTGGTGGAGCCAGCGATGTCGGGACGTCCTGCCTTGTAGCTGGCACGCCAGAGATACACGTCGGCAAGCATGGTATAGACGGTTTTCTTTGTCACTCGTCCTGCATTCTGCACCGTGTTTCCATAATCGTTCATGGCATCAGCCTTGATGGATTCGAGGTCTTTGATGATGGAATCCAGCACTTGAATCTGTGTGCTTTGAGCGATGAGGAAATCCTGACTGTCGTTGTTGTAGTCGAATGTGACGTAAGGAACTTCGCCAAATGTGCGGAGCAGATAGTAGTGGCAGAACGCACGGAGCGTGATCATTTCTGCACGGATAGGCAACCAGTCGCCGCGTGAGAAACTCTCGTCGCGGGCTATGGTCTCCTCGCCATGTGCCAGCACCTTGTTGCAGTAGTTGATGGCGTTGTAGAACTGTGTCCAGTCGAACATGTCGTTGGTGGAGAGCAGGTTGGCGTTCATCACGTTGAGGATGTCGGTGCTGGAATTACCTGTGGTCCTCTCGAAGTTGTCGCCACGCATTTCGCCCCATTCGATATACTTTTTCATGATATCGTTTCTGATGAGACGGGCATAGCAGGCATTCACCACGTTCTGGAGGTCGTTCTTGTCCTCCCAGAAGTCTTCCTCCACGATTCGGTTCGTTGGTGTGATGGTGAGATAGTCTTCACAGGAAGTGAATCCCACACCTGCCGCCAAACCAAGAAATGCGCAGAGGGCTATATTTTTGATTGTCTTTTTCATAACTGTCCTTTCTCTGAGATTAGAATCCTAAATTAACACTCACGGTGAACGACTTAGGACGTGGGGTCTTGTTGCGGTCGTAGCACACACCGTAAGTTCCATAGCCTACTTCTGGGTCAGCTCCTGTGTATTTGGTCAAGACGAAGAGGTTGTTGGCAGAAGCCGAAAGTCTCAGGCTCTGGAAACCAACCATCTTGCAGAACTTGGCAGGAACATTGTAGTTGAGCTGTGCATACTGCAAGCGGAGGTAGTCGCCCTTCTCCACATAGCGGTCGTTGCCCAGCGCATTGTAGGACTCACCAATACCCGAATTCATGGCACGAGGAATTTCGGTGATGTCGCCGTTCTTTCTCCAGCGCCAAGCCACAGCCTTGCTCTGGTTCACATTCGTGCGCATCGATTCGTTGTTCATGCGAGCCATGTTCACAATCTTGTTGCCCATACGGAAGTTGAACGAGAGCTTCAAACTCCACTGTCCGTAGTTGAAGTTGAGTCCGAAACCACCATTGAACTTAGGGTTCGAATTACCGAGATACACAATGTCGAGCTCGTTGATTTGTCCGTCGTGGTTCACGTCTTCGTAAATCACGTCACCACCCTTGAATTCGTAGTTCGTACCACCATAGTTGAAGTACATCTTCAGTGGCTCACCCTTCGAATCATAAAGAACGTTGCCGTTCTCGTCGCGAACTACTGGACAGCTGAAGTCCTCGCCGCGTTCCATGGCAGCCATCGCAGTGTTGTCGCCATACGTGTTGCGGCTTTCGTCGGTCATACCGCTATGTTCGTAGTCGTAGCGATAGATGCCCTTGTAGCGGAAACCGTAGATGGAACCCACGGCATTGTTGATTTGGATGCGCTGCAAGTAGGTGAAGTTATTGTAGTCGTATTCCGGATTCATGGATGAAAGCACGGTTGGGTTCATCTTCGTTATCTTGTTGATATTCTGAGCGATATTGAACGAAGCAGTCATGTAGAACTTGCCAAGCTTCAGGAATCTGCCCGTGTTGATGTAGAGTTCCCAACCTTGGTTCTCCAATTCGCCAGCATTCTTCCATGCCAATGTGTTGAAACCTGTGGAACCAGGAATGCCCGTGTTAGCCATCAGCAGATCCTTTGTCTTCTTGTTGTAGATGTTGAAGTCGAATTGCAGCATGTCCTCAAGGAGATTCAAATTGAAACCGAGGTTCCAGGAATCCACTGTTTCCCACTTCAAGTCGGTCAGTCGCAGGTTCTCTGGGTTGATGGCACTGTTGATATAGTTTCCACTACCATACACGCCGTAGTCGCTATATCTGTTATACATCAGGTATTCGCTGCCTGGTGCTCTACCGTTTCGTCCCCAACCTGGGCGGAAGGAGAGGAGGCTCACGTACTTGGTGAGAGGAGCAAACCAAGGCTCATCGCTGATGTTCCATCGTCCTGACACTGCAGGGAAGGTACCCCATTTGCTGCCAGCACCAAACTTCGTGGAACCGTCGCGGCTCACAGTCACGTCGATGGAGTAGCGACCATCCAGGTATGCCAAGTGGGCAGAACCACGCATTGCCATGCTTCTCCATTCGCTGGTGCCCGACGAGGTGTTTGTCAGATAACCCGTTGCGATGCTGGAGTTGATGCCTGTAGGGATACCGCTGTTGCCGAGTCCCTGGCTGGAACCGTTACCCGTGGTCAATTCGTAGCGGAGCATGGCGCTTGCTGACCATTTGTCGCTGTTGAAGTGAGGAATATAGGTGAGAGTTTCGCGGTTGGTGAACGCCAAACTCTTGTATTCCGAGTTGCTGGTGGTGTTCACACCCGAGTTCCATGCGTTGGTGGTCAACGAGTTAGGGAAGTAGGAATTCACCGACTCGTTGTAGATGTCCATATACACTTCTGCGTTCAAGTCAAGTTGGTGAGAATCAGAGTCTTTTCCCAATAACTTATAGCGAAGGTTGAACTGCGGATTGATACGGTAGGTGCTCTGGTTGTTGAATGCTTGGTGCGCCATAGCCACAGGGTTGCCGTTGCTCTTCATGTCGCTCAGGTAGCGGGAAGAATAGCCGTCAGGCGTCACACCTTCAGTGTTATAGCTTGGCAGCATTTTGTAGAAGTCACCCGTGAGGTAAGGCTGACCAGTAGCCGTGTCGTAAGCATATTCGTAGATGCTCATGTTAGGCATGGCATTGTAGGCACGTCCGAGGATTCCACTCGTAGAACCGCCATCCCAGTTACGGTGGTTGTCCGTGTAGGTGAGGGCGAAGTTCGAGGAGAAGCGGATGCGGTCACTCACGTCGTAGTCCAGCACGAGTCGGGTAGAGAAGCGGTCGAGGTACTGCTTGATGATGGTACCCGTCTGATGGTCGTAACCACCCGAGATGCGGAACTTAGCCTTCTCACCACCACCCGTCAGTGTCAGGTAGTAGTTGTGCGTCTGTCCGAACTGGTTCACGGCATCCACCCAGTCGGTATTCTTGTTGAAGTTATAGTAGTAGGAAGGGCGGCTCTGGTCGTAGTTGATTTCCACCATGTTCGACGAAGCCGTGCTCTGGCGAGGGTTGAAGTAAGCTTCCTTCAGCATCATCGTGTAGCCGTCACCATCGAGCATGTTCAAGCCGTCAGGAGCCCACGAACCTGTGAAACGGTAGCTGAAGTTGATTTTCGTCTTACCTGTCACACCACGACGGGTGGTGATTTCGATGACACCGTTGGCACCACGTGCACCCCAGATGGCACTCGAAGCAGCATCCTTCAGCACCTTGATTTCCTTGATGTCCTCAGGGTTCACGGAAAGGAGGGTAGCAAACTGTTCCTCGTTGTCGAGGTCTTCGAAGTTCACGCTCGACACGTCGTCAGGAAGGTCGAATGGGTTGCCATCCACCACGATGAGCGGTTCTGCACTACCATTGATGGTGCTCACACCACGCATACGCATACTTGTACCTGCACCGAGGTTACCCGAGTTGGAGATGATGTCGAGACCTGCGATTTTACCTTGCAGTGCCTCGTCGGCAGATGCGAAGCTCAAACCCTCCACATCATCCATGTTCATCGTCTGGGTTGCCACAGAGATTTCCTTCACAGGGATGGTCAGACCGTTGCTCTGCGTCTTAGGCTTTGCCTTGATCACAACCTCCTCAATCATGTTGGCATCCTGCAAATGGATATTGAATTTCGTTTGGTTGCCTATCTGCACCCTGTAAGTCTTGTATCCTACGTACGACACCACGAGGTAGTCCTTCGGATTCTTCACCACCATCGAGAAGTTACCGTTCATATCCGTCACGGCAGCCTCCACGATACGGTTGTTGGCATCGCGCTCCACCACGTTCGCCATCATAATCGGTTCGATGTCGTCATACACATGACCCGTGATGCGCTGCTGTGCCAAAGCTGTCCCGCCTCCTATCAGCAGTACAGCTATTGTCAGTATATATCTTATTAAATGATTCATACCTTTTATTTTATTGAATTAAAAAGTAAAAATTAAAAAGTAAAAACAAAGCAGGAAATCGATTCATTTTTCATTTTTAATTTTTAATTTTTCATTTTTAATTTCTATTTTAGTCCTTAATCTGGTAATTCTTGATGAATCTCTTAGCAGCTCCAGTGGTGTTCCAGTCGCTGTCGTAGCGTCCGTTGGTGAGCGTCTTGTAGTTCAGCACACCATCGATGCCGTGCATCACGGCGAACGAGGAAGCGCTAATCTGATTCGAAGCAATCACGTAGTCACGCACCAGTTGGTTCTTGAAGTTGTCCAGCACACTGCGGGTGTTGCCTGCGATGTCCTTCACGTTCAACGTTCCGTTGCCGCTCGATGATACGGTCACCTTGCAGTAGATACCTGTCTCGCTGTTGAGTGTGGCAGTCTCATACTGAGTAGGTGCCAGGGCAGGTACGTCGGCAAACACGGAGTTGTCTTGGAAGTGATACTTCAAGAAGTTCATCAGTGCAGTCACCATGGCAGCAGCCTTCACGTTGCGAGCCTCTTCCTCGGCTTCCGTCATTTCCGTGCGCTGCTCTGGTTCCTTGTCCAATTCCAGATAGCTGTTGATGCTTTGCCATGTAGGCAGACCAGCCTCGATGGCTGTCTGGATGGCTGCATCCGAAGGCACATACACCGTGTAGCGGTAGTTGCTGAAGAAACGCACGTTCGTTGCCTGTGTCACGATGGTTCCCGTCTGCTTGTCGAAGCAAGGCAGACCGCCACCATTCACGAAGATGGCATAGCGCTTCAGGTACTCGGCGTTGGTGTAGATGTCCTTGCCTTCAGCATCCTTGTTCAGGTAAGGCTTCAAGGTTTCCAGAATCTCGGAGTTGTCAGCTTCGCAAAGCTCGAAGAACTTGCCAAACTTATCTTGGTTGTTGTAAAGTGCGCTATATACTGACTCGATGGTAGGCACGATGGCACCATCAATCTGGTATGCCATACCGTTACCGTTGCCGTTCGTCTCGCGGGTCTTGTCGTCGAAACGAACCACCTTCTGGCTCTCGCCGTGCTGCAAGCCCCAGCCGCCTTGCACCTCCATGCCGCTGGCATGCTGCTTGGCGTTCTTCACATAGACTGGAGCACCATTCTTCGAGAGGAAGTAATGCTGGTCGCATTCCACACCCGTCGCCGTTTCGTCGATGCCGCTCACGTCGGTCTTGTCCTCATGCACGATGGTGTGGGTTTCGAGGATGTCGTTCAGGCGGTCCGACAACTCTGTCGAACTGGCAGCACCCGTTGACATAGGTGTCTCGCCAATCGTGTAAGTGCCAGTCTGGAAATCGTAGGTGATAGGGTAGGAGGTACCTCTCATGGCATCCGTCTTCTCGTTCCAGTCATAGTAGATGGCACGTGGCGTCACATTATTATTTTTAGGAATGAAGCTCACTGGGTCGATATACCAGAAGCCATCCCTTGGTACAAACAAACTGAAGCGGGAACTCATGGCGAGCAAGTAAGCGTAGAAGTTCTTCGCCGTACCCATCCATGTCAGTTTCTGAATGGCGTAGTTCATCACGCGCATATCCTTGCTTACGTATGCAGGAGCCGATACAGCCGCATACTGTGCAGGGGTGAGCACCTCGTCCATCAGGTAGATGGCACCGTTGTTCGCAAGCAGCACCTTCTTGATTTTGTCCAAGTGCGTCTCGTCGAGCATTGGGTCCTGCGCGTCGTCCTTGATGGTTTCGAACTTGCTTGGCACGGAGTTGCAGAACTGCTCCTTCATCAGGTTGTTGATGAGCGCCTGAATCACGTCGCGAGGAATCTGGTCAACGGCACGGTAGATGTTTTCCTTGTCCTCCAAACCCTTCACGTTTGCCATCTCTTCAGGAGCGTAAGCCTCCAGCAAGAAGCGTCCACCGCCCTTCTCCGAGAAGAAGTATTCGTAGAGACGCTCGTCAGTTGGCGCGAAAATCACACCCATGTCCTGTTCTTTGGTCACGGCACTGTTTGCCTGATATGCGTTCCATCCTGGGTCGAAGGTCAAACCGAACTTGATGGTGTTGCCGTTAGGGTTGCCCGTTGGGTCCGTACCCTGGTCATTTTGCAGAGGGCGATAGTCCTGCGAGTTGAAATAACGCTTCTGCCAAACGGAATCCACTGAGTTGCCATAGAGCAGACGGTAGCGAGCCGTGAGCTCAGCATCGTAGAATGGAGCCGAGAAGCGGTCCATCATGTGGCTGAAGATATCGGTCTTTCCGTTCGTGCGCATCATCTCAGCCATGTTCTGAGGCGTGATGAGCACCTTGTCGAGACGGTTCACATATCCGTTCTGGCAGGTAATGTTCTGCTCCAGCACCTTGCTGTCGTAGATGAACGCATCGTTCTTCGATCGTTCCTGTCCCACGATGATGCTGAAGTCCTTGTCTGTAATCTTCTTGTTAGCCATCTGCTGAGCCAAGAAGTGCGTCATCATCTGGTTCGAGTTGTCGAGCGCCATGTAGATACCGCCCTTCGAAGGCACACGGAAACGAGCCCAGTAGTCGAAGTCGTCAGGGTTGTAGTTCGTAGGCAGTTGGTCGCCATTGAAGTGAGGCACGGAGTCGAGCACGTCCGCAGCTGTCTCACGGCGCAGGCAGAGGCCTGGTTCTGGTCCCACGGTGCTCGACATCATTTCGAGCAGGTAGGCGTTGTTCACCATGGCGGAGTTGAGGATCAGCTTCTTCTGACTCGTAGAGAGCTGCTCGTAGCTGCCCACTCCCCAGTTGTTGCTCGCATAGAAGGTCTTGAAGGCATCGTCGTCGGCGACGAACAAAGTCTTACTACCTGTCTTTGCCAGCACATCCGCATAGTTCAAGTCGTCAATCAGACGAATGAAATTCGTGTAGTTGCCCTTTTCCTTCAGGCAGTCGTAGATGCTCGAGTTCAGATAGCTTGGGTTCTCGTTGTCCCATTTGTAGTCATCCGAACAAGCCATCATCCAACCGCCCAACGAAAGGACGCACAAGGTCTTGGCGAAGGAGCGAGCGAAACCCGAAAACATCGTTCGGCTCGTCCGTTGCTTTACCTCGTGTAAAGAATAGCGTTTGTCCATAAGTGTAGTTTGAAATATTGTTGTTGATAATTAGTTGATTAGTTTTTGTAGTTCAAGATAAATCTTGAATTCAGGATGAAAAAATAAATTCTCCACAGAATAGTTAGGTAAAAAATCTGCCCATGTCACCCACGGGAATCAGTCAGTATCTCTGTTGTTTTCAACAGACACAGCCGCAAAAATACTCAAAAATCCTTAAAAGTCCATAGGATATACCCGAAAAACTCTTATTTTTAACAAAAAAATATGATGGAATGTCAAAAAAGTCCCACTGATATTCCACCTAAATAAAAAATAAATCATCATCAAGCGCATGAGAGGATTTACTGAAGCTTATGTGTGGATTGTCTGTATCGCATTTGTGGATTATCTGAATTGTTTATGTGGACTGACTGAATCGTTCCTTCGAATTTAACTAGTTGCCGAAGGCTCGTTATCGAAACGGCGAACGCTCGGCGTTGCGATAACGAGGGCTCGCCGTATAAACGTTGAAGGCTCGGCATTTTAGTAAAATCAAAGGAGAAGACCAGTAGAATCAAAGGAGGATGCCAATGCCATCAAGGGAGCGGTTGGCTTACGCCAAGCTCTCAGTTCGGTACAATCAAAAAAAGCCCATTTAAAATGAGCTTTCTTTCTTCTTTCTATAGAATTCCTGCATGACATAGAAGGCTTTTTTCTTCTCGCCTGTACTGGAGACGAGTCCCTTGCGGTTGAAGAAATCCTGTACGTCGGCAAGTTGGCGGCGAGGGGAACGGAAGTCAACGAGTATCCAAGGGGAGAGTCCTGCCAGTCCGTCAATCTTTTCGAGCATCTTCAGGTTCTCACGATAGATGTTTTCTTGGTTCTCTTCTGTGAATCGGGCATACTTGTCGCCATACTTTCCTTTGAGTGCGCCTCCTCCGAACTCGCTGACAATGACGGGTTTGTCGTAAGGTATTTCCCAAGTCATCTTGGGTGCGTCCTTCGGATCGCGATACCAACCTACATATTCGTTGAAACTGATGACATCCACGAACTCGTTGAGGTTGTCCTGCAAGCGGTTCACATAGTTGCGGGCGGAAGTCACTTCCATCGCCATGCTGATGAGACGGGTGTCGTCGAGCGAACGGGCGTAGGTGGCGAGGTTGCCGAGGAAACGGTCGCGTGGTGCGCTATGTGGGGTTTCGTTGGCAATGGACCAGATGACGATGGCGGCACGGTTCCTGTCGCGCGAAATCATGTCGGTGAGTTGTCGCTGGGCGTTGGCGTAGGTTTCGGGATTCTCCCACGAGATGGTCCAATAGACGGGTATCTCGCTCCACACCATGATTCCCATCTTCTCTGCCTCGCGCACTGCCAGTTCGTTGTGTGGATAGTGGGCAAGGCGAACGTAGTTGCATCCCATCTCCTTTGCCCAAGAAAGGAGCGTGTGGGCATCCTCGGCGGTGTGTGCCCTTCCTTGTCGGTAAGGTGCTTCCTCATGGATGCTCACGCCTCGGAGGAAGACGGGTTTGCCATTGAGCAGGATGGTCTTGCCTTTGGTTTCGATGGTGCGGAAGCCCATCTGGTCCTTGAGGGTGCTGCCACCCATCTGCCATTCCACTTCGTACTGCTTGGGGTTTTCGGGACTCCACAACACTGGTTTTGCCTTCACGCTGAACTGTGCACGTCCCTCGGCATCGGTGGTGAGGGTACGGGAGAGCTTGAGTTCGGGGATGCGGAGGGTGATGGTCACGCCTGCTTTCTTCTCGTTGAGCTGCACCCACCCTTGGAGTTGGGTGCGGGTGGCACGGTCGAGCTGGAGGGAGTAGTTCTGAATGTAGGTGTCATCGACTTGTGCGATGAACACGTCGCGGGTGATGCCACCATAGTTCCACCAGTCGAAGATGTCGGTTGGGATGTTGTCGCGATGGCGCTTGTTATCGACTTTCACGATGACGAAGTTGTCGCCTTCCTTCACGATGTCGGTCACGTCGTAGTTGAAGGCGGTGAATCCGCCGACGTGGCGACCGAGCTTCCTGCCGTTGAGATAGACGATTGCCTCGTAGTTGACAGCACCGAAGTAGAGGATGGCTCGCTTGCCTGCCTGCGGATGGTAGTTGAAGCTACGCTTGAACCAGACGGTGCCTTCGTAGAAGAAGAGGC